>JBGCED010000066.1:0-3812 GCA_045106055.1 Alphaproteobacteria bacterium | reverse complement strand
TTTTTATATTTGCGCTCATCTTCACGATGATGCGTTTTTATATTTGCGCTCATCTTCACGATGATGCGTTTTTATATTTGCGCTCATCTTCACGATGATGCGTTTTTATATTTGCGCTCATCTTCACGATGATGCGTTTTTATATTTGCGCTCATCTTCACGATGATGCGCTCGCCCATTAGCATTTTTGCCTTGCACAAACTGATATAAATATGCTTTTTAAATAACATTTAAAACGATACAAATATATGTTTACAATCTAGGATTCATATTATAGTTTAATGCTGTTTTAAGATAAAATAAGCTTTAAATTACAAAAGGGGAAATAACGCATTATGAAAAAATTATTAAAATATGCCTTGATGACAGCAGGGATTCTTGGAATCTATTCGGGTCATCAACACATTGAAGCTGCGGATTTATCGATCGTCACGGGGGCTGTTGGCAATGATGTTGCCATGCTGCGCCAAGATTTGGATATTTTTGAACAAAGAACAGGGCATAAGGTCAGCATCGTTGATATGCCGCCTTCAACCACCGATCAATTTGGGCAATATCGCCTATGGCTGTCTGCGGGCAATAGCGATATTGATGTTTATCGCACCGATGTTATTTGGGCACCGCAGCTTGCAAATCATCTGCTTGATTTAACCCAGGCTGCTTCTGCTGCTGCGGGGGATCATTTCCCATCCATCATTGAATCACAAACGGTCAATGGCAAATTGGTTGCAATGCCAGCCTTTACCGATGCGCCCGCGCTTTATTATCGCAGCGATCTATTGGAAAAATACGGCGCAACGCCCCCCAAAACATGGGACGAGCTTGCAGCAACCGCAGCCATCATCCAAGCAGGCGAGCGCAAAGCTGGAAACAGTAAATTTCACGGTTTTGTGTTTCAAGCAAATGCGTATGAAGGCTTAACTTGCGATGCGCTTGAATGGGTCAAAAGCCATGGGGGCGGTCAAATTATTGAACCTGATGGCACAATTTCAATCAATAATCCAAACACAGTGCGCGCATTAAACACGGCAAAAAGCTGGATCGGCACGATTGCCCCCGAAGGTGTGCTTGCTTATGGCGAAGAGGATTCGCGCGGTGTATGGCAAACAGGCAATGCAGCCTTTATGCGTAACTGGCCTTATGCCTATGCGCTTGGTAACGGCGAAGATAGTGCGGTAAAGGGCAAGTTTGATGTTGTTCCCCTGCCCTCTGGCGGTGCAGGATCAGCGGCAACCCTTGGCGGATGGAATCTTGCAGCTTCCAAATATTCTGACCATCCAGAAGCGGCGATTGAATTGGTGCTTTATTTATCTTCTGCCGAAGTTCAAAAACGCCAAGCATTAAGGCAATCCCAGCTGCCAACCATTATCAGCCTTTATGATGATGCAGAAATTGCAACAAAGCAGCCCATTATTCCGCGCTGGAAAGATATTTTTCTTTCAGCCGTACCCCGTCCCTCTGCGCCAACCAAAGGCGATTATAACGAGGTATCAAAAGAATTTTGGACTGCTGTTCATGATACTTTATCAGGCAATGGCACCGCAGAACAAAATCTTGCAAAGCTAGAAGGGCGGTTAAAGCGCCTAAAAGGCTCTGGCTGGTAAGGTTAAGCTTTTAAAGGATAAAGCGCCCTTATGGATATATTCATCTGTAAGGGCGCTTTATTTTCAATCTTCATTTAGCTTTTATAAAATATTATGAATTCCATCCATAAGCAAAGAAAACGCACCGCCATTCTATTTCTTGCACCAATGCTTAGCGTATTGGCTGCGGTTGCGGGCTGGCCATTATTGCGTTCCATTTATTTTGGCTTTACCGATGCAAGCCTTGATGATTTGGCTGGGGCTAATTTTATCTGGTTCAGAAATTATCTTGAATGGGTGGATTATGGCGGGGGAACGGGCGAATATTTTGGTCTGCTTGCTGATCCTGAATGGTGGAATGCCTTTTATAATACGCTCTATTTTTCGGTGGTCTCCGTCAGCCTCGAAGTGGTTTTCGGCATGATCGTCGCCTTGACCTTAAACGCCAATTTCAAAGGGCGCGGGCTTGTGCGCGCCGCAATTCTTGTGCCATGGGCAATCCCCACGATTGTATCTGCAAAAATGTGGGGCTGGATGATGAATGATCAATTTGGCATTTTAAATGATTTGTTCTTAACGCTTGGCATTATTTCTGCGCCCGTTGCATGGACGGCGTCTGCGGATACGGCGATGATCGCAGTTATCATTGTGGATGTTTGGAAAACCACACCCTTTATGGCATTGCTTATTCTTGCGGGCTTGCAAATGGTGCCGCAAGATATTTATGAAGCGACCAAAATTGATGGCATTCATCCGATTAAAACCTTTTTTAAAATCACCCTGCCCTTAATCAAGCCAGCCTTGATGGTTGCGGTTATTTTTCGCGGGCTTGATGCGCTGCGCGTATTTGATTTGATTTATGTGCTAACCCCCGCAAATTCACAAACCAGAACCATGAGCGTGATTGTTCAAGAAAATCTGTTTCAATTTGATAAATTTGCCTATGGTTCGGCGGCATCCAGCCTGTTATTCTTGATTATTTGCGGCATTACCCTGCTTTATATAAAGCTGTCTGGCTTAAAGCTTGAAGGGGAAAACCGATGAACAAGCCAGCCTTATGGAAATTGACAAAACAAATCAGCTTTTATGCGCTTGTCTTGGTGATTATGATTGTGTCTATCTTTCCTTTTTATTATGCGATCCTGACCAGTTTAAA
Organism: Alphaproteobacteria bacterium; assembly: GCA_045106055.1. Lineage (GTDB taxonomy): Bacteria > Pseudomonadota > Alphaproteobacteria > CBDDJK01 > CBDDJK01 > JBGCED01. Next base: position 1,073 of record JBGCED010000066.1, on the reverse strand, counting down.
AACAGGCACTGCAATTTTTGAAGTGGATTATTTGCCCACCCATGTCAATTTTGGCAATTTCATTTCCTTGTTTAAAACGGGGCATTTCATTCAAAACATCTTTAATTCGGTAATTGTATCAACGATTGTCGTGATCCTGTCCCTATTATTGGCGGTGCTGGCTTCTTTTGCGCTTGCACGCATTCAATTTGGCGGACGCAAGCTGTTATTATTAACGATCCTATCGGTTTCCATGTTTCCGCAAGTTGCCGTGCTATCTGGTCTGTTTGAGGTGGTAAGATTTATGGGGCTTTATAATACGCTGACCAGTTTGGTGATTGCCTATATGATTTTCACCCTGCCCTTTACCGTATGGATTTTAACGACTTTCATGCGCGAGCTGCCCATTGAATTGGAAGAAGCGGCGATCGTTGATGGCGCAAGCCCGCTTGTGATTGTGTTTAAAGTATTTTTACCGCTGCTATGGCCCGCGATGGTCACAACGGGGCTTCTTGCCTTTATCGCAGCGTGGAATGAGTTTTTATTTGCACTTACCTTTGTTTCAAACAATGAAACCAGAACCGTACCCGTTGCGATTGCGATGATTTCTGGTGCATCGGACAAGGAAATTCCGTGGGGGCCAATCATGGCGGCTTCGGTGATTGTAACATTGCCGTTAATTATGTTGGTATTGATCTTTCAAAAAAGAATTGTTGCGGGCTTAACTGCGGGCAGCGTCAAAGGATAATTTAAATGAAGCAGCAAGAAAATAACGCATGGTGGCGCGGTGGGGTGGTTTATCAAATTTACCCGCGTTCCTATCAAGATCATAATGGCGATGGGGTTGGCGATTTGGCGGGAATCATCAAACGCTTGCCCTATATTGCGGATTTGGGCGTGGATGCGATTTGGATTTCGCCCTTTTTCAAATCCCCGATGAAGGATTTTGGCTATGATGTCTCGGATTATCGCGCCATAGATCCTTTATTTGGCACGCTGGATGAATTTGATCAGCTGGTTGCCCAAACTCATAAATTGGGCATGAAACTGATCATTGATCAAGTAATCTCTCACAGTTCAGACCAGCATGAATG
>JBGCED010000065.1:0-14324 GCA_045106055.1 Alphaproteobacteria bacterium | reverse complement strand
CCCTGCGCTTGCGCCAATGGGCATTTCAGGGCAGCGCGCTTGTGCTTGCTTGACCATGGGGGTTAAGGCATCAAGCCCCACGGGCGGATCAGGGTTATTCTTGCTGCTGGTATCAAATATGCCGCCAATGCAAATATAATCCAAATTCGGAAAATCAGCAGCGTCAATATGGGCGGGGGTTTTAATGGTAAGCCCAATCACCGCATGTTTTCCACGCTGCGCGCGTGCATCTGCTGGGCTGCCATCACCCTGCCCCAAATGCACCCCATCAATGATGCTTGCCCCCAGCTTAACCGCCAAATCCACGCGATCATTCAATAATAAGGTTACTTTGCCCGCAAGCCCGCCATCATTAAGCCCTTGGCGCAGCGCGCGCGCAAAATCCATCGTTTGATCATCCGCAATGTCTTTATCGCGGATTTGAATATGACCAATCAGCCCCGTTGCCGCTGCGGTAAGCGCAAATTCCAGCGGATCATGCGCGTTCATCCCACTTGATAAGATTAAATAAAGCGGGGGTGCGGCGTTCATTTCATATCCTTATCATTATAAATCTGATGATGGGCAAGATCGATCATGGCGTGGGGCAAGGTTGCGGGGCCTTTAACGGAAAGATTATCTTGTAAGCCTAACCCATTATACCAATTCACGCCAGCGCGCGCTGCTGTAATTGTGGGGATGCCAATTTGATGGGCAACACCCATAAAACAGGCAATCACCGCGCTTAAGCAGCAGCCAAGCCCCGTCACATAGGGCATGAAATGATGCCCTGAACCCAGAATAACCCCTTGTTTAGCGCCAAAGATATAATTGGTTCTGCCCGTCACAATATAACAATCATCAGGTCTTGGTGCGCTATGGTTAAAAAAACAGGCTGCCTCCCGCTGGTTCATGCGCCAGATGATCGGCGCATACTCGCCAAGCTTCAGGGCAAATTCCAGCCGCGCGGATGAAATATCAATCATAACAGGATCAACCATAATCGGAATGTTTTTTGATCTTGCACGCTTGGCTGCCCTTAATAAGGCTTCGCTGCGCTGCTGATTTGGTGTCCCCAAATTCAAATAGATCATCGTGGCGCGATCCACAAAATCATCCAATTCGGATGCTTCATCGCTCATGCTAAGCCCAATGCCCATTGCGCCAATAAAGCTTGCGACCAGCGGCGTTGCCACTTGATTAACCAGTGCGTGAAGATGATAATGAAGCGCATGATCTTGGCGCAGCGCATCAAAGATGGGCGCGATAACAGCCGCATCATCCCCTTTATAAGATATAAAATCAATAGGGTGATCGTTTAAAAATTCGGGCTTTTGGTAAAAATCGGCTTTCATGTAAGCTTTCCCTTCCCTACGCCAGCATGATCTGGATCAGGTGTTAAGGGTAAGGCATATTGCCCTTCTCAGCATGAAATTATGCACCCCCAGAGATTATTTTTTTATAAAGATATAGGCTGGCTTTTCAAGAAAAAAAGCATATTCCATAAAAAACAAGTTGATTTTATGATCCCTAAATGCCAATCCATAAAGGGATCGGTTCAAAAATAAGCAAAATAAACACTTAAACAGATAATGGTTGAGCTTTATGGTTAATAATGTCGTTGTCGTGGAATCGCCCTCAAAGGCGAAAACCATCAATAAATATTTAGGGACTGATTATGAAGTGATCGCATCATTCGGGCATGTGCGCGATTTGCCGCCAAAGGATGGATCGGTCAATCCTGATGATGGGTTTTCAATGCAATGGCAAGTTGATGGGCGCGGTCAAAAACAGCTGGGACTGATCGCAAAGGCTTGCAAGGGCGCAACCAATTTATTTCTTGCAACCGATCCCGACCGCGAGGGAGAGGCGATTGCATGGCACATTATTGATGAATTGGAAAAATTAAAGCTGACCCAATCCATGGAAGTCAAACGGGTTGTGTTCCATGAAATCACCAAGAAAGCGGTTAATTCTGCGTTTCACACCCCGCGCATCTTGAATAAGGAATTGATTGATGCCTATTTGGCGCGGCGCGCGCTGGATTATCTGGTGGGCTTTACCCTATCGCCTGTTTTATGGCGCAAATTGCCTGGTGCGCGTTCTGCGGGGCGGGTGCAGTCGGTTGCGCTTCGCTTAATTTGCGACCGTGAAAACGAGATTGAGGCCTTTAATACCCGCGAATATTGGTCAATCCTAGCGGATTTACAAAATGCACAGGGCGTACCCTATCAAGCGCTATTGACCCATTTGGAAGATAAAAAGCTGGGCAAATTTGATCTTGCAACCAAGCAAGATGCCGATCATGCGCTTGACCTATTGGCGCAATCCGATTTGACGATCACTGATATTGAAGCCAAAGAAACCAAACGCAACCCTGCGCCGCCTTTTACCACATCCACCTTGCAGCAAGAAGCCAGCCGAAAATGTTTTTTTTCCTCCAGCCAAACCATGCAGCTGGCGCAAAAGCTTTATGAGGGGATTGATTTTGGCGGGGAAACCGTTGGCTTAATCACCTATATGCGAACCGATAGCACCAGCTTAAGCGATGATGCATTATCGCAAACCCGCAGCTTTGTGCAAACCGCCTTTGGCAAGGAATATTTGCCAAACCAGCCCCGCATTTACAAAACCAAGGCAAAGAATGCCCAAGAAGCGCATGAGGCAATCCGCCCCGTTGATGTTTCAAAAACGCCTGAAATGCTCAGCCGCTATTTGGATCAAAATATGCTGAAGCTTTATAGCTTGATTTGGAAAAGAACCCTTGCAAGTCAAATGGAACAAGCAATCTTTGATCAGGTAAGCGCAACCTTAACAGGGGACAAAGCAAAATTGCGCGCCACGGGGCAAAGTTTGAAATTTGATGGGTTTTTAAAACTATATCAAGAAGATGTTGATGATAAGGAAGATCAAGATGAAGCGGGGGATTCATCAAGATTGCCGACGCTTCATAAGGGCGAAACCGCCAGCCTTGCCAAAGTAACCCCGCGCCAGCATTTTACCCAGCCGCCACCGCGCTATAGCGAAGCATCCTTGGTTAAAAAAATGGAAGAGCTTGGGATTGGTCGCCCCTCTACCTATGCCTCTATCATCAAGGTGCTGCAAGACCGCGAATATGTCGCGCTTGATAAGCGCCGCTTTATGCCGCAAGAATTGGGCAGGCTGCTAACCGCATTTCTATGCGGGTTTTTCAACCGCTATTTTGATTATGAATTTACCGCGACCATGGAAGCTGGGCTGGATCAAATATCGGATGGCAAATTAAATTGGCATGATTTGCTGCAAGAATTTTGGGATGATTTTTCAAAGCGCGCCGAAGAAAGCACCAATTTAACCTTTCAAGATGTGCGCGCTGTGCTGGATGCTGCGCTGGGTGCGCATTATTTTCCAAAAGATGATGATGGCAGCCAAGAAAAGGCGCGCACTTGCCCTGCTTGCGCAGATGGCAAGCTTAGCTTGAATTACGGGAAATTTGGCATTTATATTACCTGTTCCAATTACCCTGAATGCACCTATAAACGCGGAAAGCCGATCGCAGGGGACGGCGAAGAAGACGGGATGGTGGATTACCCGATTGCGCTTGGCGATGATCCTGTGACCCAAATGGCAGTAAGCCTGCGCGAGGGGCCTTATGGCATTTATGTGCAGCGTGAAGCCCTGCCCGCTGCCGAGGAATCAGAAACAGAAAAAAAACCTACAAAAAAAACGACCAAAAAGAAAAAGACAGCCCCCAAGCCTGATCGGGTTGGCTTGCCAAAATCCATTGCGCCCGATCAAGTCACCTTAACGGTTGCGCTGCAATTATTGGCACTGCCGCGAATTGTTGGAACGCATCCTGAAACAGCGGCGGTGATTGAGGCGGGGCTTGGGCGTTATGGTGCCTATTTAAGGCATGATGGCAAATATATTTCACTTGGCGTGGATGATGATGTGCTGATGATTGGGCTTAATCGCGCGGTAAGCCTGATTGCGGATAACGCCAATAAGCCCGCAGGGCGCGGCGGGAACGCAACCACCAGCCTTGGAGAACATAGCAATGGCGGGGCGATCAGCCTTGGCAAGGGCCGCTTTGGGCCTTATGTCAAATGGGGCAAGATTTTTGCATCCATTCCAAAATCGATTGACCCAAGCGCAATTACACTTGAAGAGGCAATTGAATTGGTGAATGCAAAAGCAGAAAAAGCCCCAGCAACCAAGAAACCAGTAGCAAAGAAAGCACCAGCTAAGAAACCCGCTGCTCAAAAAGCCCCAGCTAAAAAACCTGCTGCTAAAAAAGCAGCGCCCAAAAAACCAGCAGCACCAAAATAAAGTTAGGGCAGTTAATGTCAGATAATGCCGCGCAAAATCTGTTAAATCCCAGCTGGCAGCTTGGCAAACCCCATTTGCTTGCGATTGAGGGGCTTGAACCTGCGCAAATTACCGCGATCTTGGACATTGCACAATTTTACGCCGACCATGATAAAAACAGCCCCCTTTTTAATAAATTGCTGGAAGGGTATGAGGTAATTAATCTGTTTTTTGAAAATTCCACCCGCACCCGCACCAGCTTTGAATCGGCAGCAATTCGGCTTGGCGCAAAGGTGATTAATATCGTAGCAGAAGCATCATCCATCAAAAAAGGGGAAACCTTAATTGATACCGCAATGACGCTAAATGCAATGTCGCCTGATGTGCTGGTGGTGCGCCACGGCGCAGCGGGTGCGGTTAGCTTGCTTTCACAAAAAGTAGATGCCGCCGTCATTAATGCAGGGGACGGCGCGCATGAACATCCCACCCAAGCTTTGCTGGATGCGCTGACCATTCGCCAGCATTGCGGGCGGCTGCATAATCTAAAAATCGCCATTTGTGGGGACATTACCCATAGCAGGGTGGCGCGTTCCAACATTCATTTATTAAACGCAATGGGCGCAGAAGTTCGGGTGATTGCCCCGCCAACCTTGCTGCCTGCGGGCATTCGGGAAATGGGCGCGATACCCTATACGGATATGATTGCGGGGCTTGAGGCGTGCGATATTGTGATGATGCTGCGCTTACAACAAGAGCGAATGCAAGGCAGCTTTGTGCCGTCTGTGCGCGAATATTTTCACTTTTATGGGCTGGATCAAGCCAAATTATCCCATGCAAAATCCAATGCGCTGATCATGCATCCAGGGCCAATGAATCGCGGCGTAGAGATTGATTCTGACATTGCAGATCATCAAGATCGCTCGCTTATCAAAGTTCAAGTTGCAATGGGCGTTGCGGTGCGCATGGCAATTTTGGATATTTTAACCCGCCCCAAAAGAAACGCCGCAAGCAAAGCAACCCGTCATGCTTAACCTTAATGATCATGCGCTAAGCCTTGGAACAGAATCAGCCTTTGGGCTGCTTGCCACCATCAGCGCGATGCAAGAAGCGGATTTAAAAAATCCTGAACAGCGCCATGATTCAATCATTAATTTGGGAATCGGGCAGCCTGATTTTCAGCCAGCAGATCATATTGCGGCGGCGGCAATGGACGCGATTAAGGGGGGCGCACATGGCTATACCCCTGCAAAAGGCATTCTGGATTTGCGCAAGGCGGTCATTCAGGATTTAATTTTGCGCCACGGCGAAAGCCCCTATTTAACTGGGCTTGAGCCTGATCGGGTGATGATTGTGCCAGGCGGCAAAGTCACGATGTTTCAAGCAATCAGCCTGCTTGGCGGGGCAGGACGCGAAATTATTTATCCAGACCCAGCTTTTCCCATCTATAAATCCCTGATTGATCATACGGGGGCAAAGGCAATTCCGCTGACCCTTCATGCAAGCAATGGCTTTGCGGCAAGCGCAGCAGAAATTGAAAAATTGATCACTGCCAAGACAAGCCTGATTATTTTAAACAGCCCAGGCAATCCAACGGGCGGCATTATCCCACCTGATGAAATGGATTTAATCGCGGATTTAATCGCTGCCAACCCCAATATTGCCCTGCTTAGCGATGAAATTTATGACGGGCTTTCCTTTAATCCTGATGATTTTAAAAGCTTCACCCGCTATGGCGCATTAAAGGATCAATTAATTCTGCTGGATGGCTGTTCAAAACGCTATGCGATGACCGGCTGGCGGGTTGGGTTTGGAATATGGCCAGCCGCGATCATGCCCCATGCCGAACGCTTATCAATCAATATTCATTCATGCGTAAATGCGGTTGCCCAGCATGCAGCGCTTGCTGCGCTAACAGGGGATCAAGGCAAAATTGATGTGATGCGCAATCAGTTTCATAAGCGCGCAACCTATTTTGTAAATGCGCTAAACCAGCTGGCTGGATTTTCTTGCGTGATGCCAAAAGGTGCATTTTATGCTTTTGCCAATATTGAGGGAACGGGGCTTGATGCCCAAAGCTTACAACGCGAATTGCTTTTAAAAGCGCGGATTGGCGCATTGGCAGGCGATGGCTTTGGCGCAGCGGGCAAGGGGCATATGCGTTTTTCCTTTGCTGCATCCATGGATGAGCTTGAAACCGCCATTTCGCGCATTCGCATCTTTATGAATGATTTATAATTAACCCCCGCTATTTAAGATGCAAACCACCACCGATCACCTGCTTGACCAGCAAGTCACCCTGATCCAGCCCCAAACGGGATACCGCGTGGCGATTGATCCTGTTTTATTGGCGGCTGCCATCCCTGCCCCGCCCCGCAAAAATGGCTTTATGCTGGATCTTGGCGCGGGCGTTGGTGCGGTTGGGCTGTGCGCGCTATATCATCATCCCCACGCGCAGCTTACCATGGTTGAGAAAATGCCCGAATTATGCGCGCTTGCCGCTAAAAACATTATCGTGAATCACCGCCAAGATCACGCAAACATCATTGAAGCCGATATTACCCAGCCTGCCATCAAGCAACAATTAACGGCAGGATATTATTCAAATATTATGTTAAATCCGCCCTTTTTTAAAGAATCCCAGGCAACGCCATCGCAGAATATGCGAAAAGCGGTCGCCCATATTATGCCTGACAATGATTTTATTGCATGGCTTGATCTTGCCCATGCGTGCTGTAAGCATAAGGGCGTGATTAGCATGATTTTACCGCCAAATCGTGCGCGGTTGGCATTAAATTATTTTTATAAATTGCCATGCACCCAAACCATATTGCCCATTCATCCTTTTGCAGATAAGCCTGCAAATCGCATCATTTTACACATTAAAAAGACCGGCACAGAAGATTTTACACTGCTATCACCATTGATTTTACATGATAATCGCGCCAGATACCCAAATCACCATCCAGATCGCAAACGCTATCGCGATCAAGTCGATATGATCTTGGCGGGGAAAATAAGGCTGTAAGCGGGCTTGATGCCTTGACAATCCAACGAATATGGCTATAGTAAATACATAATAGCCTTGTTTATATCAAAATAGCCTTGCTTATATCAAAGTGATATATCCAAAATTGGAAACCCCGTAATGTTCGCTTCTTTTTCACATTTGACAATAGCGATGCCCTTTATGTCCATAACGGGCATATCCGCAAGGGCATTCTGCGCGCTTGCTTTTATCCATTTGACTTTTGCCCATTCGACATCTTTTGTTTTTGCGCAAGAACAACAGGGTTCTGTCTCTGGCTATGTTGAAGCCCTTCAAGGAAGTGCCACGGCGACCTCTGATGATGGTGAATCGGTGCGGGTTTTAAAAATGAATGACCCCGTTTATGCCCAAGAGACGATCCGAACCGATTTTGACGGTGTGCTGAAATTAAAGTTAATTGATGACACAATCTTCACCCTTTCCAAACAGGCGATTTTTCACATTGATCAAATGATCTATGATCCCGATAATCCAGGATCAAATCACGCCATCTTCACGGCATTGCAGGGCGCATTTTTCTTTATCAGCGGTAAAATTTCTAAGGTTAAACCTGAAAATATGATGGTCAATACGCCCATCGGCACCATTGCCATTCGCGGCACAGCGGTTGCGGGCAATGTCTATGTGGATGGTGCGGATGTGATGGAAGCATCCTTAATTTCGGGTGCGATTGATATTAAAGATGATCGCACGGGTCAAACCTATGTGGTTGAAAATAATTTTACCACATTTCAATCGGCAGCAAGCGGCGTTCAGCTTGAACAGCAAGACGCCGCAACGATGTTATCGGCAAATCGTACCCAGCTTAGCATTTTGGATGAAACAGAGCTTGCCATCATCGAATCCCAGCTTGAAGATGAAGCCGAGATAGAAACGCAGCAAATCAGTGAAACCATTACCAGCTTACGCAATATCATTGATCCTGAAATTGGACTGGATTTTCCAATTGGACTAGAACCTCCGCCAATAAGTCTTTTTGAAGATGATCCAAATCCCCCACAAAATGAGGGGACGGAAACCTTAAAAGAAATATTGGTTGAAAATGAAACAAGTGAAAATGCAGCAGCAGCCAGTGATGATCCTATTGATCTTGGCGGGAAATTCACATCGATTGGCTTTGATGATCGCGATTACCCAGTTCAGCTGGATCTTGAAATGTCAGTGCAGCCCGCACAAGGGGAATCTTTGCTTGCAAATGGCAGCCTTGATAATGGCGATCCGATTCAGCCTGAAGTTACTCAAGGCGACCCTCAAATTAAAAGCGCATCCAATCTGGTATGGGGGACTTATGCGTTAAACCATATTAAATGGGGAGAGTGGGAATCAAGCGATGCCGTTATCATCCAATATGGAGGTCAATTATTATCTCCAATTCACAATCATGGACATTGGGTGGTTGGCGACATTATGCCTGAAAATGACATGCCTGTATCTGGTAAAGCGTGGCTAAATGCTGAAATAAAAGGGGATTTATCGGTGGGAAGCCCTAGCCTTAACAATGATGTTACAGGGGATATGTTTTTTGAAGTTGATCTTAATTCAAAATCCATTGCTGGCGAGGCTGCTTTTGAATATAGTGAAGGGTCAAGACGATCTGATTTCACAGTTAAGCTTAAAGATACCACCTTTAGTGGCAGCGCGTTTAGCACAGGTTATGGCACAATTACCAGCGCAGATTCTTCTTTTTTTTCAGTGGGCGATGATTTGGTGGGCGCAATTTCAGGCAATCTGTATGGAAATTCCAGCACCGACCTATTGGAAGTGGCCGGTGCGTGGAATTGGTCTAATTTCCCCACCAATTCAAATAGCGACATATCCGCCGCCGGTGTTTTTGCTGGCACGGAGCAAACTGCGGATATGAAAGCATTTGATGGCATGATGGTTTATGCTGCCAATCGCAACATAATGACAAGTGCAGCCGTTTTAAAAACAGGGGATAATCTTAATGTTGTTAATACCGATCCAAACCTTAGCATAACGGGCGGCGATGCTGTAATTGCCAATTTCACCAGCAGCGTGGTGATTGATGGTGATGATACAGATCTATCCTATGTTGGTTGGGGGGAATGGGCAAGTGCTGCGGGGGGTGCGCCCTCTACCATTGAATATAAAAATGATTCCAATATAGCCACCACGGGGTTTGTGGTTGGGGTGACCGACAAAGCAGGCTATTATACCGACCCCGATGACTTACCGCAAACGGGATCAGCGAATTTTGCAGGCATTGTGCAAGGTGTTTTTGACGATGATGCCGCACTTACAGGCACAATCGGCATGAATGTTGATTTTGCAAGCAATGCCATAACAGGTGATATGGCGCTGGAAAGGGATAATGCTGCGTGGGTATCCCCAAATATTAATGGCACATTGGGGGGGGCTGGTGAATTTTCAGCCGATCTGCTGCTCTCTTCAATCCAGTCTGGCACGATGGACGGGGCATTATTGGGGACAAGCCAAAACCCAACTGAAGCAATGGGGGCTTTTGATGTCACGGATGGAACCAATAGCGCATCTGGGGTGTTTGTTGCTGCTAGGCAATAAAGATATGGGTTTTTAAAACAGCAATTTAACTTGATTGATGCTATTTTATTGATAATATGATCTGTTGCTTAATGAATGGCGGCGCAAATGCAAACAATTTTTCCTCAAAAAGCCGCTTTCGCAAATATATGCAACGCACTTCACAGATCGTAAGGGTCACAGATCGTAAGGGTCATAGATCATAAGGGCGGTATTTATTATGTTTTCTTCTTTTGCCAAAATTTGGTTTGCAAGATGTTTGGTCTTTATAATGGCACTGAATGTGCTTTCACTGGTTGATGCTGTATCTGCCGCCAGTGAACAACAAGCAGTGCCCATTATTGCGGATCAACGAACGCAATCCAATGTTGCGGGAATTGTAACCACCATTCAAGGGCAAGTAACCGCAACATCGGAAGATGGTGAATTCGTGCGGATATTAAAAGTCAATGACCCTGTTTATGCCAAGGAAATGATCCAAACCGATTTTAACGGCGGGCTGAAATTAAAATTAATTGATGATACAGTCTTTACGCTTTCCAAACAGGCGATTTTTTACATTGATAAAATGGTCTATGATCCTGATGACCCAGGATCAAATCACGCCATTTTCACGGCATTGCAGGGCGCATTTTTCTTTATCAGCGGTAAAATTTCAAAAATTGAAGCTGAAGATATGACGGTGAATACACCCACCGGCACCATTGCCATTCGCGGCACAGCGGTTGCGGGCAATATCTATGTGGATGGTGCGGATGTGATGGAAGCATCCTTAATTTCGGGTGCGATTGACATTAGCGATGATCGCACGGGTCAAACCTATGTGGTTGAAAATAATTTTACCACATTTCAATCAGCAGCAAGCGGCGTTCAGCTTGAACAGCAAGATGCCGCAACGATGTTATCGTCAAATCGCACCCAGTTTAGCATGTTGAATGAAACAGAGCTTACCATCATCGAATCCCAGCTTGAAGATGAAGCCGAGACAGGAACGCAGCAAATTATTGAAACCATTACGGACATTCAAACCCTTATTGATATTGGCACTGAGCCAGATTTTCCAATTGGATTAGAACCTCCCCCAATAGGTCTTTTTGAAGATGATCCAAATCCCCCACAAAATGAGGGGACGGAAACCTTAAAAGAAATTGTAACCTTAGATGCAGCAAGCGAAAATGCAGCAGGTGATGAATCAGACGATGCCAATCCCCAGCTTGGTGCGATTGCATTCACAGGTGTCCCTGGTACTGGTGAGCGTGATAATCGGCTGGTGCTGAATTTAACCGCACCCCTTGCTGTTGGTGACACGCTATTAACGAACGCCGCCCTGACCGATTATGATGGCGATGCGGTTGGTTTAATTGCGGGTGATCCCGTTATTTCATCCGCGACAAATATTGTTTTTGGCGATTATGGGCTGCAAAATTTAAATTGGGGCAGCTGGGCATCTACTGATCCCGCCCAATTTCAATATCAAGATGGCACATTATCGGCGCTAGCGGATTATGGACATTGGGTTGCGGGCAACGCGATTGCGGCGGCTGATTTGCCGCGATTTGGCAAAGCCGCGTTGCGTGCGGACATTAAGGGGGATTTTTTTGGTTCAACCATCATTAAAGACGCCATTACAGGGGAGATGAACTTTCTTCTGGACCTAGATCAAAATGCGCTATCGGGGGATGCCTATTTTAATTATCCAAATGCAACCAATGGCGATGAAGCTGCGTTTACGATTGATATGACCAATATTACCTTAAATGGCAGCGCATTTAGTGCCGGATTTGGAGAGGTAACGCGTGTATCCGGTGGCGGTCTTTTGGATATTGGGGATGATCTTGAGGGGGGGCTTCTTGGTCAGTTTTATGGAACCCCCACTTCTGATTTGCTTGAAATTGGCGGGTCATGGCAATGGAATTACCAGAATCTAGCTGGGATTGGTGTTTTTGCAGGCAGTGAAATTTCCGCGCAAACTCAAGATTATATCAGCTATATTAACATTAGCGCGGGTCATTATCAGCTTTCATCAGACGATCCACTGGCAAATGGACAAAGCATCAATGAAAAAGCGAATAACCCTAGCCTTGGCATCAGCGGAAACAGCGCGGCTGGTATTTCAAACATGACCAGCAATGTTGAAATTGATACAGATGGCGATGGTGCGCTTGATGATGTTTCATTATCCTATGTTGAATGGGGGGATTGGAGCGGTGATGATGGTGATCTTTTACTTTTTGTAGATTGGGCTACTGAAGATTATTTCTTTCAACAGGACGGTGCTGGAAAGATCGTGGCGCTGACTGATATGAATGGTATCTATACCAATTTTGATGATTTGCCGCAATCAGGATCAGCAGATTTTACGGGGGTTGTTGCGGGCAATTTCACGGATAATACGGCGCTTACAGGCACAATTGGCATGAATGTTGATTTTGCAAGCGATGTCATAACGGGCGATATGGCGCTGGAAAGGGATAATGCTGCGTGGATATCCCCAGACATTGCAGGCACATTGGGTGATCTTGGTGAATTTACCGCTGATCTTTCTTCAAACTTAAATGCCGCAATATCTGGCACGATGGACGGGACATTATTGGGCACAAGCCAGAACCCAGCTGAAGCAATGGGCGCGTTTAATATCACGGATGGAACCGATAGCGCATCTGGGGTGTTTGTTGCTGTTAAGCAATAAAGATATAGGCTTTAAAAACAGCAATTTAACCTGATCTATTTTATGGATGGTGTAATCTTAATCATAGCGCATGTGAAGCAATCTATTGCTTAATGGATACCAGCACAAATACAAACTGTGCTTCTTCAATCAGTCTCTTTCATAAAGATAAGCAAAGAGATTCATAGGTCGTAAGGGCGGTATCCACATGCTTTATTCTTTTGCCAAAATTTGGTTTGCAAGATGTTTGGTTGTTATAATCGCACTGAATGGGCTTTCATTGGGTGATGCCGTCTTTGTTGCCACTGCCCAGCAAACTCAAACCAGCGCTGCGGGACAACAACCTCACTTCAGTGCTGCCAGTGATCAACAAATTGAACCGATTTTTGCGGGGATCGTAACCACCATTCTAGGGCAAGCAACCGCGACCTCTAATGATGGCAGCCGAGTGCGAGCATTAAAGATTGCTAGCGCCATTTATACGGGCGAGACAATTCGCACTGATTTTAGCGGCAGCTTAAAATTAACCATGGTTGATGATACAATTTTCACGCTTGCCAATCAGTCTGTTTTTCAAATTGATAAAGTGATTTATGACCCAGAACGCCCGCAAGCAGGCAGTTCAATTTTTACTGTATTGCAAGGCGCGTATTTCTTTATCAGCGGTAAAATTGCCAAAACCGAAAGTCAAAATATGCAAGTTCTTGTGCCGATTGGTTCAATTGGCATTCGCGGCACAGCGGTTGCTGGCAATATATATGTTGATGGCTCGGATATTATGGGGGTTTCGCTTATTACGGGCGCAATTAATATCAATGATACACAAGCAAATGAATCTTATGACATTGAAAATAATTTCAGCGTTTTTAGCTCCAATCAAGGCGAGGCAGCGGTTGAACAACAAGAAGCAGCAACAGTACTGCTTGCAAACAGAGCGCAGCTTAGCATTTTAGATGAAGCCGATCTTGCCATTATCGAAGCCCAGCTTGAAGATGAAGCCGAGATAGAAACGCAGCAAATCAGTGAAACCATTACCAGCTTACGCAATATCATTGATCCTGAATTTGGGCTGGATTTTCCAATTGGTTTCTTTGATGGTGATCTAACCCCCCCGCAAAATGAAGGGCAGGAAACTTTAAAGGAAATATTAACAGCAAATGCAGCAAGCGTGAATGAAACAGCCACAGATGGATCGGATGGCGGTGATGATGGCGGTGATGATGGCGGTGGCGGTGATGCTAATCAAGATCATTATGGTTATATGACTTTTGCTGCCAATTATGATAATATTGAAACCGATGCGGCTTTATCAAACAATCAAATCTTGAACGATGTTAATAATAATTCTGACCTTACCATTCGTAACGGGAATGCGGTGACAAGAGACCTTATCAGTGCTGCGATGATCGATGGCGCCGCTGTAACCCTATCCTATGTTCATTGGGGCATGTGGAGCAGCAGCGAACCTCGTCAACTTAACATCACCAGTATAAATGGTGCATCTGGCGATGCGGGCTATGGCTATGTGGTGGCGGTCAGTAATGCAGCAGGTCAATATACCGATCGTGATGATTTGCCCCGAACAGGATCAGCCAATTTTGCAGGCGTTGTGCAAGGCAGCTTTAATGATCATCAGGAATTGGGCGGCACTATTGACATCGCCGTGAATCTTGTTAATGATGCTGTAATAGGCAGTATGGCATTAACAAAGGCTGGTAATTCTTGGGCAAATCCAACATTTGAGAATGCCATATTAAGTGCCACAGCCGAATTTAGCGCGGATCTTTCAGATAATAATTTCGCCGCTTTAACAGGCAGTATAAG
>JBGCED010000064.1:0-14880 GCA_045106055.1 Alphaproteobacteria bacterium | reverse complement strand
AAATTGTTATTTTTAATAAATACCACAAAAAAAATGTTAATTCAATCTTAATTTTGGAGCTTTTCGTTATGAGCAATTCTTTACATCCTGAAACCTTAGCCCTTCATGCAGGCTTTCGCGCAGACCCTGCAACGGGCGCGGTTGCTGTTCCCATTTATCAAACCACCAGCTATCAATTTCAAAATGCAGAACATGCGGCAAATTTATTTGCTTTAAAAGAGCTTGGAAATATTTACACCCGAATCATGAACCCAACGACCGATGTGCTTGAAAAACGGCTAAGCGCGCTTGAAGGCGGGGTTGCAGCGCTTGGGGTTGCATCGGGTCAGGCGGCAAGCGCTTTTTCCATTCAAAATATTGCCCATGCGGGGGATAATATTGTTTCCTCTACCAATCTTTATGGCGGCACATGGAATTTATTTAACAATACCTTAAAAGATCAAGGGATTGAGGTTCGGTTCGTGGATCCAAGCGATCCCAGCAATTTTGAACGGGCGATTGATGATCGCACCCGTGCTTTTTACGCAGAAACCCTGCCCAATCCAAAATTGGAAGTGTTCCCCATCGCAGAAGTTGCGGCGATTGGCCGTAAATTTGGCATTCCTTTGATCATGGATAATACGGCCGCACCGATCCTATGTAAGCCGTTTGATCATGGCGCTGCGATTGTGGTTTATTCATCCACCAAATATATTGGCGGGCATGGAACATCGATCGGCGGCATGATCATTGATGGCGGTAATTTCCCATGGGAAGATTTTAAGGAACGCCAGCCCTATTTAAATCAGCCCGATCATTCTTATCATGGTGCGGTATGGTCACAGGCGGTAAAGCCGCTTGGTCCGATTGCTTATATTTTAAAGGCGCGCGTTACCTTGCTGCGTGATCTTGGGGCGGCACAAAGCCCATTTAACAGTTTTCAAACCATTCAAGGGCTTGAAACCTTGCCGCTTCGCATTGCCCGTCACAGCGAAAATGGCGCAGCCGTTGCCCAGTTTTTAAGCAAGCATCCACAAATTGATGCGGTTATTCACCCAAGCTTAAAGCAAGGTGAATCAAAAGCACGCGCGGATAAATATATGCCCAATGGCAAAGGCGGGCTGGTTGGCTTTCACATTAAAGGCGGGCTGGAAGCAGGGAAGAAATTCATTGATTCGCTGGAATTATTATATCATGTTGCCAATATTGGCGATGCGCGCAGCCTTGCCATTCATCCAGCCAGCACGACCCATTCGCAATTATCCGCAGAAGAACAGGCAAAAACGGGCGTTGATGCAAGCTATATTCGTTTATCAATCGGAATTGAACATATTGATGATATTCTGGCTGATATTGAACAAGCACTTAACAAAGCTGGGGCTTAATCTTTATGACCAACCCGCATCCCCTTAATGATGATCAGCTGGAGCGCTATGCGCGGCATGTGATTTTAAAAGAGGTTGGAGAGGAAGGTCAGGCGAAATTGCTGAAATCCAAAGTGCTAATGATCGGGGCAGGGGGGCTTGGTTCCCCCGTCTTGCTCTATTTGGCAGCTGCGGGGATTGGCACGATTGGCATTGTTGACCATGATGTGGTGGATTTAAGCAATTTACAAAGACAGATCATCCATCATAGCGAGACCATTGGCGCTGCAAAGGTTCAAAGCGCAGCCGAACAGATTGCGCTTATTAACCCTGAAATTAAAATTGAGGCGCACCGCCTGCGTCTAAATGCTGATAATATTGATGGGCTGGTCGCGAATTATGATCTGATCATTGATGGCAGCGATAATTTTCAAACCCGCTATGCGGTGAATGATGCCGCCATTCGCGCGCAAAAAACCTTGGTCAGCGCAGCCGTTGTGCGTTTTGAAGGGCAGCTATCAACCTATCGCCCGCAATTTGGCGGGCCGTGCTATCGCTGTGTTTTTCCAAATCCGCCGCCCAATAATCTGTTGTCGCGCTGTGATACGGTTGGGATTTTTGGTGCGATTGCTGGGGTGATGGGCAGTTTGCAAGCCACAGAAGTTATCAAGGAATTATTGGGGCTTGGCAATTCCATGCAGGGGCGCTTGCTGCTTTATGATGCGCTGGCACAAGAATTTAATGAAATTCAAATTACAAAATCTTCTGCTTGTCAGGCGTGCCAAGTGGATTTATAGATTTATAAATGCAAATCTATAATCCATTCAGTTTTTTTAAAAAGGAGCGCGCAATTATGGGCAGCAAAGCCATTACCGCCACCCCGCGCTTATTCACCAATCGCGATTTAACGCTTGATGCTATATTTGATTTACCGCCAGAAGCCAGCCATTATCTGGCGCGCGTAATGCGCCTGGGCGAGGGGGATCATATTCGGCTATTTAATGGGCGCGATGGCGAATTTAAGGTAAAGATCAATAAAATCAGCAAATTAATAACGAATGTCAAGGTTGAGCATTGTTTAAGGACGCAAGCAAGTGCGGGTGCGTTTGAATTGATCTTTGCGGTCATTAAACGCAATCGGCTGGAACATATTATTGAAAAAGCGTGTGAATTGGGAATTGCGTGCCTGCGCCCCGTTCAAACCCGCTATAGCAATCAAAAATTACCAAATCCCACAAGGCTAGAGCGGATATTATTGGAAGCTGCCGAACAATCGGAACGGCTTGATGTGCCGCATTTGTCCAAGGAAACGACGCTTCAAAAATTGCTTGAAAATTGGGATCAAGACCGCCCGCTTTTTGCCTGTATTGAAACGGGGATTGCAAATGCCTTGCCAACAATAATGGAATCAGTGACGAAACATCCACAAGCAGGCATTTTAATTGGACCAGAGGGCGGATTTTCAGCAGAAGAAATTGAACATTTAACCAGCTTAAGTTTTGTGCATCCTGTTAGCCTTGGCCCCAGAATTTTAAAGGCGGATACGGCTGCGCTTTATGCGCTTTCACTATTGCAAGCCAAATGGGGGGATGGCGATTTATTGCCGCCTCGGGATTTAAACATAATGACCAAAGAATAATCACATAAGGAATCTAAGAATATGTCAGGACCCGCATCCTTTGATGAACGCCCAATCGCAGATGAAAATGCCTGTATTGAATTTATTAAACAAGGAGAGAAGCCCGCCGCAAATTGGCGGATTGGCGCAGAACATGAAAAATTTATCCTTGATGCACAGACAAACCGCCCGCTTAGCTATGACGGCACGCCAGGGATTGGCGCGCTATTGGCAGAAATTGCCGAAGATAAAGACTTTACCCCTTATCGCGAGCATGGCAAATTAATTGCATTACAAATTAAGGAAGGCGGATCAATCACGCTTGAACCTGGCGGGCAGCTTGAATTATCAGGCGCGCCGCTTGCCAATTTGCATCAAATGTGCATGGAAACCAATCGCCATTTAAGCCTAATCAAGGCAAAAACCTCCAAAATTGGTGCAAAGATTTTAAGCATGGGGTTTTTTCCCGAGCTTGAGCGCAAAGATTTTCATTGGATGCCAAAGCCGCGCTATAAGATCATGCGCGATTATATGCCAAAGCGGGGCAGTTTGGGGCATGATATGATGCTTAGAACCTGCACCGTTCAAGTGAATTTGGATTTTGGGAGCGAGGCTGATTTTGTTAAAAAAATGCGCGTATCCACGGCTTTACAACCGATTGCAACCGCGCTTTTTGCATCTTCCCCCTTTATTGAGGGTCGCCCCAGCGGGTATAAATCATGGCGCAGCCATATTTGGACAGATACCGATCCTGATCGCTGCGGCATTCCAAAAACCATCTTTGACGATGATTTTTCTTATCGTGCTTGGGTCAATTATATCTTGGATGTGCCAATGTATTTTATCCACCGCCAAGATCAAAATGGCAGCGATATTTACCATGATGTGTCAGGCAGCAGCTTTCGCGATTTTCTAAGAGGCACACTGAAACTGCCCGATGGCAGCATGGCAGGAACGCCCAATCACACCGATTTTGCCAATCATTTAACGACGGCTTTCCCCGAAGTGCGCGCCAAGCAATTTATTGAAATGCGCGGTGCGGATGCGGGTCCTTGGCGCAATCTTTGCGCACTGCCTGCGCTGTGGGTTGGCTTGCTTTATGATGCAAAAACGCTGGATGATGCTTATGATTGGATTAAGGATTGGTCTTATGAAGAAGTTGCAGCATTAAGAACCATTGCCCCAAAGGATGGGCTTGATGGCGTGAGCGCGCATGGTAAAATCCATGATCTGGCAAGAAAGATGGTTGAGCTTGCCAATCAAGGGCTGGCAGCGCGCGGGATTTTAAATTATTCAGGCAATGACGAGCGCAGCTATCTTGAGCCACTGCAAGATATTGTTGAAACAGGCAAAACGCTTGCTGATCGCATGTTGCAAGATTTTGATGGGGCGTGGGGCGGTAACATCGCCAAGGTTTATGATCAATCCATTTGCTGTGAATAAATGAAATTTAACATACAGCCAGAAACAAAAGCCGATAATGCCGAAATTAAGGCATTAATGGCGTTAAGTTTTGACGCGCAGGAATCAAAAAAACGCACCGTCTATCATTTTAGAAAAACAGCGCTGCCGATCAAGCAAACGGGCTATGTCGCCCGCACTGCTTGTGCGGATGATCAAACGGGCAGCTTGCTTGGATCAATCAGGTTCTGGCCCGTTTTGATTGAAAGCAAAATAAAATCACCCATGATGCTTCCCTTGCTTGGCCCACTGGCGGTTAATCCAAATTTGCGCGGCAAGGGGATTGGGCGCGCCTTGGTTAAAGCAGGGCTGCGCAACATTCAAAATTTAGGCTTTAAGGGCGTGTTGATCGTGGGCGATCCTGGCTATTATGTGCCGCAAGGCTTTACGGTTGAAGCCGTAGAAAATTTAATATTGCCAGGCCCTGTATCGCCCTTAACCTTTATGGGATATGAATTTCAATCTGATTATTTGTGCCAGCTGGCAGGGGAAATATCCCCATATTTATAAAATTGTTGCTGCATTTGAAATTGCGCAAAATTAAAAATTACTTTATATATACCCAAATTCCTTAATATCTTAACCCATAAGCAGGCATGAAGATGACACAATCCCCAGCATCCAGCACAGATAAACAAGATTACCCCCAGCAGCCCCCCCCCCAGCAGCCAGAAGGGGTGGATGCGGTATTGGTGCTTGAAGATGGCACGGTTTATTGGGGATATGGCGCGGGCGCACAAACAACGCGCGTTGGCGAGGTGATTTTTAATACGGCGATGACGGGCTATCAAGAAATTCTAACCGATCCGTCTTATGCGGGGCAGATCATCGGCTTTACCTTCCCCCATATTGGCAATGTTGGCGCAAATATCCAAGATGAAGAAGGGGGCAGCGTGGTTTGCATGGGCATGATCGCCCAAGAAATGATCACCAAGCCATCCAATTACCGCGCATCTTCAGGGCTGGATCATTGGCTTGAAACAAAAGGGCTTCCTGCGATTTGCGGGGTTGATATGCGGGCATTAACCGCGCGCATTCGTCAATATGGCGCACCAAAGGGGGTGCTTAGCCATCAAAAAGAGTGTGTGTTTGATCTTGCTTCCTTGCATGCGCAGGCAAAAAATTGGCAAGGGCTTGAGGGGCTTGATCTTGCAAGCGATGTATCGATTGCGGATAAAACCCCATGGTCAGGTGGCGGCTTGTGGCAGCCCGATGCTGATTTTGCAGCAAATAATGCCAAAAAACATCATGTGGTCGCCATTGATTATGGCATGAAGCGCAATATTGCGCGCTGCTTTGATCAAATCGGGGCTAAGGTTACAATTGTGCCTTATGATCATTCCGCTGAAGCAATTTTAGCATTAAAGCCCGATGGGATATTTCTATCCAATGGGCCAGGCGATCCTGCGGCGACTTATGAAGAAATCAAGCAAGAACTTCGTGCTTTGATTGATTCAGGCGTGCCAATCTTTGGGATTTGCCTTGGGCATCAGCTGTTGGGGCTTGCGCTTGGTGCAAAAACCGCAAAAATGCAGCTGGGGCATCATGGCGCGAATCACCCAATCCAAGATTTAACCACCCAGAAGGTTGAGATTACCAGCCAGAATCACGGCTTTGTGGTTGATAAAGACAATTTGCCCGAATCGGTTGAGCCAACGCATTTTTCATTATTTGATGGATCGCTTGCGGGGATGCGGGTGAAGGGTAAGCCAATTTTTTCGGTACAATATCACCCTGAGGCATCGCCCGGCCCGCAGGATTCCTTTTACTTATTTGATCGGTTTCAGCAAATCATGGCGCAATCTGCGGATGCTGCAAAGTAAATTATGAATATTGATTCCCCCTATCCCACCCTTGCCTTAATGGGCCGGCCCAATGTGGGGAAATCCACCTTATTTAATCGGCTTGTCGGAAAGCGATTGGCGATTGTCCATGATCAGCCAGGGGTCACGCGCGATTGGCGGGTGATGGAGGGCGGAATTGGCGATTTGAAATTCAATGTGATTGATACAGCAGGGCTTGATCCAACTGGGCATGAATTAAAAGCCGATGAAACCCTTGCCAAATTAATGACCGATCATGCAATGGAAGCGATTGAATTTGCCGATATTTTATTGATGGTTGTGGATGGCAGAGCAGGGCTTCACCCGCTGGATCAAGAAATTGCCACCAAGCTTAGAAAAACAGATAAAACCGTGCTGCTGGTGGTCAATAAATGCGAGGGGGCAATGGGAGAGGCGCGGGCAGCCGAAGCCTATCAGCTGGGGCTTGGCGATCCGATTGCAATTTCTGCTGAACATGGCGAGGGGATGGGCGCGCTTTACCAAAGCCTGATGCCGTTCATTGATGAAAAAATGAAGGGCGTTGCTGCCAAAACCCAAGATGCGGGCATGGAAAAATTAAGCTTAATGGAAGAAGCTGAATTGCTGGAAGCAGAAAAAAAGCTGCTATTAACCCCCTTGAAGCTTGCGATTGTGGGGCGGCCTAATGTTGGTAAATCCACCTTGGTTAATAAGCTATCAGGCGCAAAGCGGGTGCTAACGGGACCGATGGCGGGGCTTACCCGTGATGCGATTTATGTGAATGTTGATTATGATGATATGCAGATGCGGCTGGTGGATACGGCAGGGCTTCGCCGCAAGGCGCGGATTGTTGATGGGCTGGAAAAATCATCCAATGCCAGCACAAGACAAGCAATTGAATTATCCGAAGTCGTCATGCTGATGCTATCCTCAGAAGATGGCATGGAAAAGCAAGATTTAACCATTGCTGGCACGATCCTTGATGAAGGGCGCGCGCTGGTCATTGCCATTAATAAAATGGATTTGGTGTGGGATCGCAGGGATGAAATTTTGCAATCGGTGCAAGATCGCTTGCTAAAATCACTGCCGCAAGCGCGTGATGTGCCAGTGATGATGATTTGCGCAGAAAAAGAAAAAGGCATTAAGCCATTGATTGAAGCTTGCCATACCCAAAGGCGCATTTGGCACACAAGATTAACCACGGGGAAATTAAATGACTGGCTGCGCCAGCTTTTATTGCATCACCCGCCGCCCGCAATTGCAGGACGCAGACCAAAGCCGCGCTATATGTCGCAAATAAAAATCAGACCGCCAAGCTTTGCGCTATTTGGAACGCGGGTTGATTTGTTGCCAGACAGCTATCAGCGTTATATCGTCAATCGGCTGCGCGATGATTTTGAACTTCCAGGTGTGCCGCTTCGCTTGATCTTGCGCGCTGCGGACAATCCTTATGATAAGAAAAAGAAAAGACATTAAATGCGTGTTTTAACATGGAACATTAATTCAGTGCGCCTAAGGCTGCCCTTGTTGGAACAGGTGGTTGCGCTTGCAAATCCTGATGTGATTTGCCTTCAAGAAACCAAGGTCACGGATGATTTATTTCCAAAAGCAGCGATGGTCGCGCTTGGCTATCCCCATATTGCAATAAGGGGGATGAAAAGCTATAATGGGGTTGCGATATGCAGCAAGCTTGACTTTGAATTACAGCCCAATTTAAAATGGTTTGATTTGGATGATGCGCGCCATCTTTTTGTAAGGCTTGAAAATGGCGTGGAAATTCATAATTTCTATGTGCCTGCGGGCGGCGATGAGCCTGATACGGATATTAACCCAAAATTCGCCCATAAGCTGGGTTTTCTGCGTGAAATGACGGCATGGTTTCAAAAAAACCGCACAGATCAAGATAAAATGATCTTGGTTGGGGATTTAAACATTGCGCCCTTGGAGCAGGATGTATGGTCACACCGCCAATTATTAAAAGTCGTGTCCCATACCCCCATAGAGGTTGAATTATTGAATGAAGCCATGAATTCGGTTGACTTTCAAGATAGCATGCGAAAATTTGTGCCTGAGGATCAAAAGCTTTATAGCTGGTGGAGCTATCGTGGACGCGATTGGGAAAGATCCGATCGCGGGCGCAGGCTGGATCATGTTTGGGCAAGTCAAGCGCTTCAAAATTGCGCAGAAAATATGCAGGTGATGAAAGCGGTGCGCGGCTTTGAACGCCCATCGGATCATGCCCCGATCTGGGTTGATTTTAATCTTTAAGGAGCTTTTTTAAGATGCGCGAAGCAATCAAAATTCACGAACCCCAAGATTATCAATCAATGCGCGATGCAGGCAGGCTTGCCGCAGAAGTGATTGATTATATCACCCCTTTTGTAAAGCCTGATGTGACAACGGGCGAGCTTGATCGGCTGTGCCATGAATTTATTTTGGATCATAAGGCAATTCCAGCACCATTAAATTATAAAGGCTTTCCCAAATCGATCTGCACCAGCATTAATCATGTGGTGTGTCACGGCATCCCTGATAATGCCAAATTGTTAAAAAATGGCGATATTATCAATCTTGATATTACCGTGATTAAAGATGGCTGGCACGGTGATACCAGCCGGATGTTCTTTGTGGGGGATAAGGTATCAGTAAAGGCGCAGCGCTTGGTAAAGGTTACTTATGAAGCGATGATGCGGGGAATTGAACAGGTAAAACCAGGGGCGACGCTTGGCGATATTGGTCATGCCATTCAAAGCTATAGCGAAGCAGAGGGCTTTTCCATTGTGCGCGATTTTTGCGGTCACGGGATTGGTCAGGTTTTCCATGATGCACCAAATATCCTGCATTATGGCACAAAGGGTCAAGGCGCAACCTTAAAAGAAGGGATGTTCTTTACGGTTGAACCCATGTTAAATGCGGGTAAAAATGATGTAAAAATTTTGAGTGATGGCTGGACGGCGGTCACAAGGGATCGCTCGCTATCGGCGCAATTTGAACATACGATTGCGGTAACGGCAACGGGATATGAAATTTTTACCCAATCCCCCAAAGGGTGGAGCTTGCCGCCTTATGGCTGATTCAAACCCGCCAATGCCTGCTGATATGAATAAACCAGATGCGCATTATCAAGGGCATCGCGCGCGTTTGCGTGATCGGTTTATGAAAGATTTTGGTAGCCATATGGCGGATTATGAAATGCTGGAATTGCTGCTTTGTGTTGCCATTCCGCGCCGTGATGTCAAGCCGCTTGCAAAGGAATTATTAAAGCGATTTGGATCGCTTGGCGGTGTATTTGCGGCAAGCCCCGCTGATTTAAAAGAACATAAAATGATTGGCGATCAAGCCGCCTTTTTGGTGAAGCTTGTGCAATCGCTTAGCCTATCCATGTTAAAACAAGGCGTTGAGCAATCAACGATCCTGTCATCTTGGCAAGCGGTGCTTGATTATTGCCGTACCGCCATGGCTTATGAGAAGATAGAGCAATTAAGGATTTTATTTTTAAATAATCGCAATCAATTAATTGCCGATGAAGTGCCGCAAAAAGGAACGGTCAACCATACGCCAATTTATCCGCGCGAAATTGCAAAACGCGCGCTTGAACTTGGTGCAACTGCCCTTATTCTGGTGCATAATCATCCAAGCGGCGATGCGACCCCTTCAGGCGAAGATATTGAAATGACAAAACGCGTAAAAAACACGCTTGCCCCTTTAGAAATTTATTTGCATGACCATATTATCATTGCGGGCAAGGATTATGTCAGCATGAAAACATTGGGGTTGATATGAAGCCTATCGAAAATAAGGGATTGGAAAAATAGATGCTGTTTGATTCTGTTTTGGTTATTATTGGGCTAGTCTTGCTGTTTTTTGGCGGGGAATGGCTGGTGCGCGGCAGCGTTGTGATTGCCGAACGGCTTGGGCTATCCCATGTTTTAATTGGGGTGGTGGTGGTCGGCTTTGGCACTTCTGCACCTGAATTATTTGTTGCGGTGAACGCCGTTCTTGAAAACAGACCCGACATTGCAGTTGGCAATGTTGTTGGCAGCAATATCGCCAATATCTTACTTGTGCTTGGTTGCGCCGCCATGATTTACCCTGTATTTTGCAAAGATGCCGTTATCAAACGCGATGCCATTATTGTGGTGCTTGCAAGCATATTATTAATTGGGCTTGCATGGTTTGGGGTGATTTCCAGAATTGCAGGCGGGGTGATGGTGTCCGCGTTGATCCTATATTTATTTTATTGCTATAAGGCAGAAAAAAAACAAGCGGTTACAGGCGATTCCCCAAGCGATATAGCGCAAGATTTAACGGATTTCAGCGATGCTAAAACGCCACTTGTCAAGGGCATGATCTTTGCTGCTGGCGGGATGTTCTTGCTGGTATTTGGTGCGGATTGGCTGGTAACAGGCGCAAGCAATATTGCGCGGGTTTTTAATGTGTCAGAGGCGGTGATTGGGCTTTCTTTGGTGGCAATCGGCACTTCGTTGCCTGAACTTGCAACGGCGATTGCAGCATCTTTAAAAAAACATTCGGATGTGTTGATTGGCAATATTCTTGGCAGCAATCTTTTTAACATTCTTAGCATCCTTGGCATTTCTGCGCTGGTAAAGCCCGTTGCGATTTCTTCAAATTTCATTCAATTTGATATGCCGCTTGGCTTAGCGACCGCCGTGATTGCGCTGATAATCATTATATTTGTGAAAGCCTTTACCCGTTTCATTGGCGCATTATTTTTAATCGCTTATCTGTTTTATCTTGGTTATTTATTTGTTTGATTTGTGGCTTGTAAAGCCTTATGATTTATCAGTAATTTATTAAATTTAATCATATTGGTGAATGCAAATAATTTCCCAGTTCAAAGCGATTTAAATGTTTAAAAAGAAATCTAATAATCCCGCAGACTCAAAGCCCAATGATGATTTACGGTCTTCTGCGCAAGCAAAGGCAAATCAACCGCGCACTTCACCCGTTGGCGGAATCGGCAAGTCTGCGCCTGCGGGCATAAGAAGCCCCGGACCTGCAGGCATAAGAAGCCCTGAACCTGCGCCTGCGGGCATAAGAAATAGCGCGCCATCAAATGGTCCCCCGCCGCTTGGAATGCCCGTGGGCAGCAGCCAACCAGGCAGATCGCTGCATAATTCGCAGCAATCCTCTGCTGCAAATCAATTTGAACGCTCTGACAGCGAACAAGCACAAAAACGCATTGCCAATCACGAGGCGATGCAGGATGTGGGCATGCCGATCGAGGATGTGCTTGAGCAATTAACCCATTTAATGCGCGATCCTGTTGGCAAGGATGTTATCCGCGCAGGCTTACCGCTTGAACAAGGCATGATTACCCAGCGCGCGCATGAACGGGCAATTAAACAGGCTGGGCTTAAATCAATCACCAACAAGACATTTAAAGGAAGCAATGGCGCCGCGACGCCGTTTTTAATTTCATTTTCGACCAATAAGGTCGCGGTTGGGCTGCGGTGGAATGTCGATGGATCGCTTGATGTGATGGGGCTTGACCGCGAACAAGATGGCAAAGCCTCCATTCGCCAAATCCCGCCAGCCAAGCTTAGGGGCTTCTTGCCTAAAAAAGTTGTGACGATGAAACGGGTTGCAAAAGCGGTTCGTAAAAGTTCGGATAATACCAAGCTTACAGGATTAAACCGTTTTGAAAATTGGTTCTGGCCTGTGTTCAAGGCACAATGGCCAGGCTATGTCTATGCTTGTATTGCAACGGTTTTGGTTAATTTTATGACTGTTTTGGGATCATTCTATGCGCTGCAAATTTATGATCGGGTGCTGCCAACCTTTGCGTTTGATACTTTATGGACGCTAACGATTGGGGTGATGATTGCCCATACTTTTGGCTTTATCGTTAAAAATTTGCAATCGCATTTTCTTGATACCGCTGGGCGGCGCATTGATCTTAGGGTGTCATCGGATTTATTTACAAGGGTGATGGCGATCAAGGCAAAGGATCGCCCCAAAAATTCGGGTTCTTTCGCGCAAACCTTTCGCGATTTTGAAAATGTCCGTGAATTCTTTGCTTCAATCACCATGTCCACTGTGGTTGAAATTCCATTTTCTTTGATTTTTGTAACTGCGATTTTTCTGGTGGCAGGGCCGCTTGGCTATATTCCGTTGCTATGCGGTCCATTGTTGATTGCTTTTACATTATTGTCTCAAATTTGGATTTCAAGGTCTATTTCCGATTCGCTGCAAGCGGGGTCTGAAAAAAATGCGGTTTTGATTGAAAGCCTGTCGGGGATTGAAACCATCAAAGCCTTGAATGCAGAAAGTGTGTTTCAGCATCGCTGGGAAGATGCGGTGGAGGTTGCAGCTGATACCAGCCGCATCATGCGTTTGGTATCAGGGTTAAGCAATTCGCTTGGCATGTATATACAATCAATAGCAACCGTGTTGGTGCTGGTATTTGGCGTGGTTTTAGCATCCAATCAGTCCATATCCCAAGGCGGAATTATTGCTGCAACCATGCTTACAGGGCGCGCACTTCAGCCCTATTTAAAGCTTACAGGGCTGCTATCGCGTTTTCAGCAAGTCAAAATGTCGCTTTCGGTTGTGGAACGGCTTTCAACCCAAGAAAGTGAATGGGCATCAGATGCAGGGCATATTGATCAGCAAGTTGAAAATGGTGCGATTGCCTTTAGCAAGGTTAGCTTTTCATATCCTGATACTTCAAGCTCTGTGTTTGAAGATGTTAGTTTTGATATTCAACCTGGCGAGCGGGTTGGGATCATTGGTCCATCTGGCAGCGGAAAATCCACCCTGTCCAAGCTTATTCTTGGAATATATGAACCTGATAATGGCAGTGTGATGATTGGCGGGATTGATAATCGGCAATATAATCCACGCACTTTGCGCCGTTCTGTGGGCTATAGCCCGCAAGATCCATTTATCTTTGGTGGAACACTTGCCGAAAATATTCAATTTGGCAATGATCAGGCGGGTCAAAAAGAGATTTTGATGGCATCCAAACAAGCGGGCGTGGATATTTTTACGGCCAATCACCCAGATGGCATGTCATTACAAGTTGGTGAATTGGGGCGTAATCTATCAGGCGGGCAACGCCAAGCATTGTCGCTTGCGCGCACCTTTATCAAGGATAGCCCGATCATTGTGCTGGATGAACCCACAAATTCATTGGATGGTCAAACCGAGGCTATTTTGCTCAATACATTGCGAAATCAACCAAAAGAGCGCACCGTTATCTTAATAACGCACCGCCCAGCCTTGTTACAAGTGGTGGATCGCCTTATATGTATGGATAAGGGCAGGGTGATTATGGATGGCGGACGCGATGAGGTTATTCAAAGATTGGGCGGTCAAATTGGCGGCGGCAAGTCAAATGCAGGTGCAGCAAAGGCTGCGGCTTCAAGCGGCATGACCGCAAGCGGGCAGGGCGGCGGCAATAGGGTTTCCCCCGCAGGGGCTGCAAATGCTGGGCTTGTGCGTTCAACGCCGCCTGGCGTGTCGCGGACTTAAGATATTGCTGTATGATCTGCGGTGATCCTTGTTACAAACAGCAAAGCTGAAATATGCTATAAAATATATAGACTCAAACAAAGATTTGAACCATGAATGAAGAAAACAGAAACAGAGTTATAACCCCAAGAGAATATTCCGTTTTGGTTGAACGCGATGAAGCGCGCACCGCAAAATGGCTGTTATTTGGCATTTTAGGGATATTAACCGCCTTTGTGCTATGGGCGTTTTTTGCTGAAATGGAGACCTTAACCCGTGCTTCTGGCAAGGTCATTCCATCCAGCAAGGTTAAAATCGTTCAGCATTTTGAAGGCGGAATTGTCTATGATATTTTCGCGGAAGAGGGCGAATTGGTGGATGTTGGACAGCCGATCATCACCATCGACAACACCAAGGCAGAATCTGAGATGGAATCGGTTGAGCTTCGTTATAAATATGGGCGCGGGCAAGTGGCGCGCTTGCAAGCATTGATCGAGCTTGCAGGCGGGGATTTAAACGCAGAACCCAAATTCCCTATTGATTTAGAAACCGACATTGTCTTTCAAGAAAATATCGCCTTTAGCTCCGCCAAAGCAGAATTTGAAGCCAATATTTTTGAATTTGAAAAAAAGCTGGATCAACGCAGACAGCAAAAATCCAGCGCCTATCAAGAATTGGATCTAAGGCGTCAGCAAATTGCGCTGCTGGATGGCACGATTCAAACTTATGAAAATTTAAAAGGGGCTGGCGCGGTTTCAAGGCTGGATATGGATGATAAGCGATCGCAATTAATTGAAACCAAATTGACGGTTTCTGCATTGCAATCAAAGCTGCCCATTCTTGATTCAGAAAGCAAAGAATTACAAGCGCAGCGCAAAAAATACATTGAAGCCTTTCGCTATGATGCAGTTCAAAAGTTAAATGAGGCAAAGCAGGATGTTTATTCCAGCCAAGCTTTAATGCGCGATCGCGCGGGGGCATTATCAAGAACCGAAATATTATCGCCCATTGCGGGGATCATCAATCAGCTTTATGTAACCGCCCCTGGCGAGGTGATTAAGCCAGGCGGTCAGGTTGCGGAAATTGTGCCGATTGAGGATAAATTCATTGCGGAAGTATTGATTCCCCCTTCGGAAATTGGGTTTTTGAAGATTGGGCAGACCGCCAAAATTAAGGTAAG
>JBGCED010000063.1:0-2634 GCA_045106055.1 Alphaproteobacteria bacterium | reverse complement strand
TGCATTCCATCAAAACACAGATGCTGCCTTAAAGAATGAAAATTTGCAGGCTGCATTGCGCGGAATGGATCAAGGCTTGGCTGAAAAGCGCAGAAATGCAATCGCAGCCCTGCCCAATTTTCAATCGCTTCGCGATCAAGCACAGCAGATAAAGCAGCATGGGCTTGACCATCTGGATATTTATCTTGAGCAGTTTGAAACAAATGCGCAGGCTGCGGGGGCTGTCATTCACTGGGCGGCCGATGCAAAAGCTGCAAATGCCATTATTCTTGATCTTGCAAAGGCGCAAAATGCCAAATTGATTACCAAGGGTAAATCAATGGCAAGCGAAGAAATTGGGCTTAATGACGCGCTGGAGCAAGCAGGATATAAGGTGCTTGAAACCGATTTGGGGGAATATATCATCCAATTGCGCGGTGAAGCCCCCAGCCATATTATCGCGCCCGCCATTCATGTGCTGCAATCCGAAATTGAAAGCCTGTTTAAAGCAAATCACAAGGATCTTGATCACGCCCGCAAATTTGATCGCGGGGTTGATTTGGTGCGCGAAGCGCGATCGGTGCTGCGCAATCAATATCAAACCGCAGAAATTGGGATTACAGGCGCAAATTTTCTAATTGCGGATACGGGGCAAACCGTGATTGTTACCAATGAGGGCAATGGCGATTTAACCCAGCATAATGCAAAAACCCATATTGTGATTGCGGGGATTGATAAGATTGTACCTTCTTTGGAGGATGCCGCCTGTTTGCTTCGCATTTTGGCGCGTTCTGCAACGGGGCAGACCATGACCAGCTATAACAGCTTTTCACTGGGGTCAAAGCGCGCGGATGATGCGGATGGCCCGCAGCAAATGCACATTATCTTGTTGGATAATGGGCGCACCGAAATGCTATCCAACGAATTTAAACCGATGCTGCAATGTATTCGCTGCGCGGCGTGCATGAATGTCTGCCCTGTTTATGAATCAATCGGCGGGCATGCTTATGGCTGGGTTTATCCAGGGCCGATGGGATCGGTGCTTACCCCCAATTTTATTGGCATGGATCAAGCCCATCATTTGTTTAACGCTTCAAGCCTTTGCGGGCGGTGCGCCGAAGTTTGCCCCGTAAAAATTCCGCTGCCTGATTTATTGCGCAAATGGCGCATTCGCGCAGATCAAGCAAAAAACACCCCCAAAACACAACGCTATGGGCTTAAATTATGGGCATTTTTGGCATCGCGCCCCGCACTTTATCATCTTGCGGGCAGAATATCGGCGGGCTTGATGCGGCTTCCCCTATTTGATCCCATATTGGGCATGGCAGCAAAGGGCTGGCTTAATCATCGTAATCTTGCACGCCCGCGCCCGCGCAGCTTTTTTGATCAATATAAAGCAAAAATGGATTAGCCCTGATGAATGATCGCAATGCCATTTTAAATAAAATACGCGGCACGCTTGGCGATACAGATCAAGCAATCAAGCAGCGTAAAGACAAGGCTGCAGGCTGGAAAGATAGGCGGATGGTGGTTGATCTTGCGCCCAAGCTTGCTGCCATGGAAAACCCGATTGCGGCCTTTAAAGCCCAAGCGCAAGCGGTGAATGCAAGTGTGCATGAAATGAAAGCGGGCGAATCTAAAGCGGGAGAATCTAAAGCGGAGTCGCCGCTTGCCAACCTGATGATGAAGATCATTGCAGCAAATAACCCAGATTATCAGGAAAATCCCCCCAATATTCGGATCAGCGATGATCCTGCATTGCAGCAATATCGGTTGGAAGTTGCTGATTTTGCGCCGCTTACCCCGATCACAGGCGCGCCATCGCCGCAAGATCATATTGTCATCACCCATGCGATTGCAGGGATCGCAGAAACAGGATCATTGGTCGTTGCTTCAGGCAAGGATCGCCCGATTTTGGATCATTTTTACCCGCAATCAGAGATTTTTATTTTAGAAAAAGATCAGCTATTCATCACGATTGAAGATTTTTGGGAGGATTTTTGGCAATCTTACAAAAATCAAAACACCCAAATCCCGCGCGTCATATCGTTGGTGACAGGTCCATCCCGCACAGGCGATGTTGGTCAAAAAATTGAACTTGGCGCCCATGGTCCCCTGATGATTGATATCATCATCACTTAAAATATTCTATTGTTTTAAGCAATATCAGCCGCACCCGCAATCAGGTTAATTCTGCGCTTGTTGTTTCATTTCTTCGCGCAAATCGGCAAGATTATTTGCGATGATTTTCGTTGTGGGATGGTCTTCCCCAAGCGTTTTTTATATGGGCTTTGCTTGTGGAGATTAGATTAAAGGCTTTTTCATAAAGCTTGGCGGCATCTGTAACATCATATCCATTTGCTGCCCGCTCCTTAATCATCTTATATTACACATAATCCGATTATAATAGCAACAATAATACAAAATGCAATTTTTAAACCTGGGCAAAGTCAGAGGGCTTATAATAAATGCCCTGCTTTTTTAAGCTTTTGTAAAATCAAATTGGCAGCATCCTCCGCAGATAGGCTTGCCGTATCAATGTGAATTTCAGGATTCTGCGGCGGTTCATAAGCGGAGGATATGCCCGTGAAATTTAAGATTTCGCCCTTCCTTGCCTTGGCGTAAAGCCCTTTTACATCGCGCGCTTCGCAGCTT
>JBGCED010000062.1:0-2931 GCA_045106055.1 Alphaproteobacteria bacterium | reverse complement strand
AATGCAAGCTGCATAATTCGCACCAGCAGATCGCATTTTGGATGTAATGCCGCTGCTAAAGTCTTCACGCTGCGCATCGCTGCAGGCTTGAGCAAACGCCTTTGCAGCATCGCGCGCATTATCCTGATCTGCATATGCGGGCATAATTGACAAAGTCAAGAATAAGATGGCAGCAAAAAATTTTATCATGGTCTTTCCTTAATTATAAGCAAAAAATATAAAAGCAACGATTTTAAAAATATGCTTTCCCTTATTTTTAAACTTAAACTTGTATCGCTTAAAAATCAAATAAAAAGTAAAAAAATAACATATAAATGCGACGCCGCCCCATAATATCAAGCCTTGGTGGGCTTGGTGATGGATGCAGGGCGAAGATAAAGGGGGGTAATGGGCGGAAAAATGCCTGACGCTTGGGCTTTTTTATATGCTTCAAACCCAAGATCAGCAAAATCATAAAGCGCTGCAGGTGCAGCATCGCCAAATTCAAACATTCCCATAGGATATATGGACGCGATTTTTTGAACCCGATCAAGCGCATTGCCCACCAGCTTAATTGGCTGTTGATTTTTAATAGCGCTGGCGACCCAATCTGGAATGGCATCAAGTTCAACAATTTCTGGAGGGGTTTCGGCTGTTGCCAAAATCACATCTTCGCGCCCAGCTTCAAGCGCGCATAACGCCGTTTGATCTTGATGCAGCAACGCATCAACCGCAGATACGCCAATGATCTTTGCCCCCGCCGCCAGCGACAAGCCATGGGCAGCGGCAAGCCCCACCCTGATCCCTGTATAGGAACCTGGCCCAACATTAACCACGATAAAATCAATGCTGGAAAATTCACATTGTGCATGATCCATTAAGGCCTTGATGGTGGGGATAATAATTTCGGCTTGACCGCGCTGCATGGTTAAGCATTGCTGTGCAATCGCGTCTATGCTGCCAGCTTGGGCTTTGAATAAGCCAAGCCCGCATCCACCCGACACACAATCAATCACCAAACAAATAGACGGCGTTTCCATAAAATTATGATGCCAGTGTTTCTGCCATGACCAAATTGCTATCTTGGTTAAAATAAAGGGTGGCGGTGCTTCCTGGCGGGATCATCACGCTATCTCCTTGGGTAATGCTGCCTTTCGTAACATTTCCTTGGGGGATGCTGTGATCATCAACCCGAATGTCACCAAAATCAACCACAATATAGCGAAAAAGTGCATCATCTGCGGCAATCAAGGTGCTTTCCCCTGCTTTAAACGCGCCCGCTTTAAGATTGGCATCGGCATTCATCCAGATTGCATCTTCAAGTGATTTTTCATGCTCAAAGCCTGTTGCAACGACTTTAAATTCTCCGTGATTATCATCTGGAAACACATTGCTTTTCCACCATGGCGTGCCGCCCTTTGACCTTGGTTCAAACCAAATTTGAAATAAAGTAGTGGGGGTTGATTCAAGATTAACTTCGCTGTGGGAAATGCCATCGCCTGCGCTCATCACTTGAATATCGCCCGCAATTGTGCGCCCTTTATTGCCAAGCGTATCCTCGTGGGTAATCGCGCCCGAGCGCACATAGGTCAAAATTTCCATTGAATCATGGGGATGGGTTGGAAAACCTGAATTGGGCGCAATTTCATCATCATTCCACACGCGAAGCGCACCAAAGCCCATGCGCTTAGGATCATAATAATCGCCAAAAGAAAAATGATGGCATGCTTGCAGCCATGAACGGTTACGAAGCCCCATTTCATGTTTTTTGGTAATTTCTATCATCATCAATAATCTTTCATTATTTGGGGTTTATTTTTATAAACTCTTATGTAAGGCTGGCGATGAATTTATCAAGCTCTGGTCTGACTTGCTGCGCAAGCCCGTGCCAATCGCCATATTTTTCTTGTCTAAATAAGCGCACATTCGGATAAAATGGCGAATCCGAACGGTCACGAAAATAACGCCAATCTGGCAGCGTCGTTAGCATTTTCCACACCGGCTTGCCTTGGGTTGCTGCCAAATGCATAATCCCCGTTTCAATCCCGATGATTAAATCAAAATGATGATATGCTGCTGCGGTATCTTGCAGCGTATTAAATTCTTTACCCAAATGCAACAAGCCTAGTTGTTTGGCAAGTTCAACATCGGGGGCGCGCAAATCGCGCTGCACCAATATGGTTTCTGCGTTTTCATGGATCAGCGGTTGCAGTAAGCTAAGATTGGCAGATCGGTTGAAATCATTCCCCTGCATCGCATTGCCGCTGACGACAAGCCCAATTCTGGGCTTTGTTTTCGCGCCAAGCCGCGCCCCCCACTGATCAATTAACGCTTTGGGGGTGATAAAGGGCGGTGCTGGCGGGATGGTATCAATCGTGGTTTCAAAAATATAAGGCAAGCTCATCAATGCGCAATGGGTATCAAAATGTGGCAGCGGGTCTTTTGCAATGTCAATTAAATTATCATAATGTTCATCCACACAATCAAGCGAGCCTAGCAAATCGCGAAACGGCTTTGAAGACATGCCATAAACCAATATGATTTTTGACGCATGCGCCCTTAATAGGGGAAGATAGCGGAAAAACTGCACAATATCGCCAATGCCTTGTTCTAAATAGACGACAACGCGCTTGCCCACCGCTTCGCGCCAATGATTTAACCGCGGGACAGGCAAATAATGAATATATCGCCCCGCATGGGATACCATCTCTTCGCGGTCAAAACGCCGTTCATAGGCAGCAAATCCTTGTTTTAAATCGCCAAATTGTAATTTTGAAACGCCGTAGGTGATGCCAATATCTTCGTCATCCTTGCAATTTTCTTTCATTTGCTCAAGCAAATTCATCGCTTCCTGCGTGCGGTTAAGCTGCAATAATTGTTCAATCGCCTTTGAATAGCCCCCAGATTTATGGGGCATTTCCGCCATGAGGTTATAGGAAATTGCCAATGCTT
>JBGCED010000061.1:0-36714 GCA_045106055.1 Alphaproteobacteria bacterium | reverse complement strand
GGGCGTTCAACCACCTCGCCCGCAGCGATTTGATTGACCAAATGATCGGGTAATTTGCGTATATTTGATGTGACCATGATTGAAAGCTATGCAAGATTCATTTGCGTCAAGCAAGCGTATTTTAATATTCATGCTTGTTATCGCGCTTATATCGCGCGCATCATCTTTAAGATGATTGCAAATAAGAAGGCTCACCTTTGCTCAAATTCCGATTTTATCTAAGCATAATAGCAAGCAGTTTATTTATGCTTGATCCGTTAATTTTTGAAATTCGCCTGATTGAATGGATTCAATCAAATCATCGCAGCCGCCAATATGGGTGCCATCAACGAAAATTTGGGGAACAGTTGTGCTGCCATTTGATCGCGCAAGCATTTCATCTTTTTTGCTGCTATCACGCCAAATATTATATTCTTCAAACGCCAAATTGCGCTGACTTAACATTTTCTTGGCATGGCTGCAAAAACCACAAAAATCCCGAGTGTAAATTTCAATCTTTGATGCCATGGGCTAGGCCTTTTTTGGGGCGGCGTTAAATTCTTGATCCATCATGCCCATAAAATCAATGATGGCAGGGGCAACATGATCGCGCCATTTGCGGCCATTAAAGATGCCATAATGCCCCGCTTTTTCAACTAAGATATTCTTTTTATAATCAGATTTTACATTCGGGCAAAGCGCATGCGCTGCCATGGTTTGCCCAGGGGCTGAAATATCATCCAACTCACCTTCGACCGTTAAAATACCAACCTTTTCAATTGCCGCTAGGTCAATTTTCTGGTCGCCGACCGTCATTGTGCCATCGCGCAAACTGTGTTTTTTGAAAATATGATGCACCGTTTCAAGATAGAATTCAGCCGTGACATCAAGCACCGCCATATATTCATTGTAAAAATCTTGTGTGCGCTCCGCAGAATCATCATTTCCTTTGATCAAATGCTTAAACATGTTCCAATGCGCCATATTATGGCGGGCTGGGTTCATTGACCAAAATGCGCGCAGCTGTAAAAAGCCAGGATAGACACGGCGACCCGCCCCCTCGTAACGCGCGGGAACATGATGCACATTATGATGTTCAAACCATGAAATCGGGCGATTTTCTGCAAGCTGGGTTACCAAAGTTGGCGCGGCACTTGCGTCAACGGGACCGCCCATTAAGGTAATGGTTCGCGGCGTATAGGGGCTGTTATTAGCAGCCATCAGCGCAGTTGCAGCCAGCAATAAGGGTGCAGGCTGACAAACGGCGATTCCATGGCATCCCCCATCCTTACCATCCTGATGAGGACCAATCGTTTCAAGAAATGCTTGAATATAAAGAATATATTCTTCAACGCCAAACCGCCCTTGATCCAAGGGAACATGCTTTGCATCAAACCAATCGGTAATGAACACATCGGCATCAACCAATAAACGCTTGATTGTATCACGCAGCAAGGTTGAAAAATGCCCCGACATAGGTGCAAGCACAAAAATTTGTTTGCGCGCTGCGGGTTGCTTGGCTGCGGCGTCACGCTTCAGGCTGAATTTACGCAATTCGCAAAAGGCTTTATGATCAACAACCGTCTGCTCAACCGCATATTCCTTGCCGTCATGAGTGATTTTATTCAAATCCCATTCAGGCTTTCCGCGTGATTTTGATAGCGATTCCATGACATCCATCCCCGCATTCATCATCCGCGCTTGCAATGTCCAAGCCCATGGATTGGCAGGATGATTGAAAATTTGCCGCGAAGTTTTTGCGCCAAGCATCATTGGCTCTAAAACGCCTTGCTTCATATCATGTAGGGTGTAAAGCATTGTTTTGTTCCTTAAAATTCAAGAATATTTATTCTTTAATGTAAATGAAATGCGCTAATTTTAAGCATTAGCCATGGTTGAAAATATCATCATGCGCCATCCCCAAGCGATCCATTGCCACGCGGTAAGGGATGAAATCAAAGCATTTTTGCGCAAGCTCGGTGCGTGATTCGCGCGCCAGCATCTGATCCAGAATGATTCTGATTTGATGAAGATATAGCACATCTTGCGCCGCATAAATTTGCTGCGATTGGCTTAAATCTTGTTTTGCCCAGTCGCTGGTTTGTTCGGTTTTATCAAGTTCAATGCCCAACAATTCGCGCACCAATCCAGATAGCCCATGGTGCGCACCATAGGTTCTAACCAGCTTAGAAGCAATCTTTGTGCAGTAAATGGGATGAATTTTGACCTGAAGCCAATGTTCAAGCGCCCAAACATCAAAGCGCGCATAATGAAACATTTTAAGCTGATCAGGGTTGCCCAATAAAGATTTTAAATTGCTTGCAGCCTGATACCCATCCGCAGGAATTTGCACCAAATGACATATGCCATCCCCCGCAGATAGCTGCACCACACATAGGCGATGCACCGGCACATAAAGCCCTTGGGTTTCCGTATCAATCGCCAGCGATTCAGCCTTAACCAGCTTTTGCATCGCTGCTGATTCAAGCGCGGGCAAATCGCCTTTATGCAAAATAACTTCCAAAGGAACGCTTTCTAAAAAGGAGTTTTCCCCTTAATGATCAATTCATTAGGGATGATTAAGGGTTAATGATGGCGCTTGCTGCGCCAATTCTCATCTGAGAACTTAGCCTTTTTTGCATAGAATAGCAATTTTTAAATCAGCATAATGTGATTAAATGCGCGTGTTGTGTTTGCACGATATATATTTGCACTCACCATGGGGGCGATGTGCGATATATCTTTGCACTCACCATGGGGCGATGTGCGTGTTGTGTTTGCACTCACCGTAAGGCGATGTGCGCGCCTATTTCATTTTTGATTCTTTGAACGCAACATGCTTGCGCACAACAGGATCATATTTGCGCATTTCCATTTTTTCGGTTTGGGTGCGTGGGTTTTTATTGGTTACATAAAAAAATCCCGTATCCGCAGTGCTGACCATTTTTACTTGTACCGTTGCTGGTTTTGCCATTTTCTAAGAATCCTTAATATGAAGCATTAAGCTTGCAATATGATGAAATTATATCTACATATATTAAATGTAAATCCTGTGGGTTTAATTCAATATAATTTGTCCTGTCTTTAAGGCTTAAACCCCGCTTTTGTCAAGTTTTATTTCACGGTCTTTTAGGGTTGGGTCTTTTAGGGTTGGGTCTTTATTTTGGGGCTTTTATTTCATTATCTCAGCGCAAAGGTTGATTTTTATGGGCATCATTACCGAATTCACCCCCTTCGCGTCTTTAATTGGCGGCGGCTTAATTGGGTTAAGCGCCGTATTATTAATGCTATTGCTTGGGCGGATTGCGGGATTAACAGGCATTATAACGGGAATATTTTTTCCGCCAAATACACAATATTCACACATACAAGAGCATTCATGGCGGATAAGCTTTATCATTGGCGCGGTGGCGGCAGTGTGGCTTTTGGAATGGGGGTTTTCAATGCCTGTTCAAATTGATGTTCCTGCAAATAATCTGATGTTAATTGGCGGCGGATTGCTGGTGGGCATTGGGGTGACGCTTGGCGGGGGCTGCACATCAGGTCATGGCATATGCGGGCTTGCGCGGCGATCCAAACGCTCGCTGGTTGCGGTATTATGCTTTATGGGCGCAGCCTTTGTGACGGTTTATATGATCCGTCATGTCATTCTTTAAATATGGATCAAGCATGATGATAAAGATGAATATTTTTGCAGTGTTGATCGGGCTATTATTTGGCGTTGGCATTATCATTTCAGGCATGGTGAATCCTGCCAAAGTGCTTAATTTTTTTGATTTATTCGGTCTCTTTGATCCCAGCCTAGCCTTTGTGATGGGGGGCGGGTTAATCGTCACTTTGGCGGGCTATTATGTGATTTTTAAATATGTAAAAGCGCCGCTTATAAAAGATAAAGCTGCGGGATCACAATTTATACTTCCCAAAGATCAAGCCATTACCAAACGCTTAATTCTTGGATCGTTGATCTTTGGCGCAGGATGGGGAATTGCGGGCTTTTGCCCTGGGGCTTCCATTCCCGCGATTGGCACGATGCTGCCGCAAGTCTTGATGTTTGTACTGCCAATGCTGGCTGGGATTTTGATCACACGCCGCATCATCAAGTGAATTTTTAAAATGCAATCGCTTATAATCTTTGATATATAGAGCGTCATATATTTAAAAAACCAATTTTGGCAATGACATGAAATATTATAATATTGCGGTAACGGGGGCTTCAAGTCATCTGGGAGGGTTGCTATTGCAACGCCTGCACCAAACCCATGCCTGTTCTAATATTCTTGCGCTTGATTCGCGTGATGGCGCGCTTGCAAACAGCTTGGACGGGGTTGAATATGTCAAAGCATCTGTTTTAAACAAAAACATTCATCAGCTGTTTAAAAAGCATAATATTCAAGCGGTTGCCCATCTGGATACGGTGATGGTGCCGCCATCAACCCGCGAAGAAATTGCCAAAGCCAAAACGCTGGACATTGAAGGCACAAAAAACATGCTGGAATGCTGTTTAAAAGCAAGGGTGAAGCATATTGTTATCGGCTCTAGCGCGGGGGCTTATGGCTATCATTTTAAAGGCAGTGATGCGATCAAAGAAAATCAGCCCTTGCGCGGCCACCCCAGCATTGCTCATGCGTCACATAAGGCAACCATTGAATTATTATTAAACGAATCGCGCAAAAAATATCCGCAATTAACCCAAACCATCTTTAGAATGGCAACCATTTTAGGGGATGGCATCAATTCACCCATCACAGAATTTCTGAAAGATGAAAAACTAATTGGCTTAATGGGAGAGGATACGAATTTTTCTTTCATCTGGGACGAAGATGTGGTTGAAGCCTTCAAAATCGCCTTATTTGAAGGAAAGCCAGGGATTTTCAACCTATCGGGCGAGGGGATGATTGCGATGAGCGATATTTCATCCAGCTTAAAAAAGCCCGTGCAGTTCATGCCAAAATCCGTGATCAGCCTTGGCATTAAGCTTGGGAAAATGTTTGGCTTAACCTATCATAATCCTGATTTTATTGATTATCTTTATGGTCAACCCGTGCTTGAAACTTCAAAATTAAAAGATCATTTTGGCTTTGCGCCCCAAAAAAGCAGCATTCAAGCCTTTACCGATTGGGCGCAGCGCGAAGGGCTGCTGGATTAATCCTGCCTTTATTCATGCTGCCCGCGATAATTAAGCGCGACCAGATAAGCTTCAGGCGATTGTTTGCGGCTGGCAGCAGGCTTTGCATGATGCACTTTGTGAAAATCCCGCTTTAGTTGACCCAGCAAGGCTTGATCTGCGCCGCCTTGAAAAATTTTGGTTACAAAATGTCCGCCTTGATCCAAATGTTCTTTTGCAAATTCATATGCCATTTCAGCCAGCGCAAGCGTGCGAATTTGATCGGTTTGCGGATGACCAATGGTGGGCGCTGCCATATCGGATAGCACCAAATGCACTTTATGATCTGCTTTTAATATTTTCAGCTGATCCCACGCTGCATCCGACTGACAATCCGCTTTGACGAACAGTGCGCCTTCAATCGGTTCCATATCCAGAATATCAAGTGCAATCACCTTATTATCGCCCAATTCCTTGACCAGAATTTGCGTCCAGCCGCCAGGGGCTGCACCCAAATCAATCGCCATGCTGCCCGCTTGGCTTGCGGTTTGAACAAAGTTATATTTATCATTCAACTGCAATAATTTAAAGGCAGCACGGCTGCGATAGCCCACTTGCTGCGCTGCTTGAACATAAGGATCATTTAATTGCCGCTGCAACCATTTTGTGGATGAGATTTTGCGAAATTTAGCGGTCTTAACCCGTTCAAACAAATCTTTCTGGGTGACCCTGCCTGACGGATTCATATCCCCCAATATATGCTTATTGGCATTATTCTTAGCGTTTTTATGGAGCTTTTTTTTAACCATGATAACCATCTTCTTGCATCATATGATGCAATATTCCCTCGCGCAGCCCGCGATCAGCAACTCGAATCCTAGTGAAATCCCACACGCCCCAAATCGCTTCCAGCAAGGCGCAGCCCGCAATCATTAAATCGGCGCGATCTGCACCAATACAGCCAATTTCCATGCGCTTTGCTGCTGGCATTGCAACCAAATCGCCAATCAGCTGCATGCAAGCATCGCGTTCAAGCCACGCCCCATCCACAATAATACGATCATAGCGTTCAAGCCCCGCAATCACGCCGCAAAGGGTGGTTACCGTACCAGATGTGCCAATCATTTGGGCTGTTTCCATTTGGGCTGTTTCACTTGCGCCTTGTGCCTTGATTTTGCGATTAATGCCATTTTTTTGATCAAATGCTTGGATGGGCTTGCGCAATTTCGCAACCATGTCACCATAAAGCTGGGAATCAAAAACCATGCCTGATCCCAAGCCTGATTGCTGGGTCATTTTTTCAAATAGGGTAATGACCCCCTCATCCAAAGAAAGCCAATCCACCCATTGCCAGCCCGCCTCGTCTCTGGTGGCGTAAATAATTTGGGTGCTTGCACCGCCAATGTCAAAAATCAATAAATCTTGTGCTTCTGGAAGCGATAGCGGAAAACAGCCACGCCACGCCAATTTTGCTTCGATTTCTGGGGTAATGATGGCAATGGGCAGCTGTAATTGGTTATTAATTAAATTGACAAAATCATCCGCATTGCTGGCGCGTCTGCATGCGGCGGTTGCAACCCCGCGCACTTTTGTGATGCCTGCCATCATGATTTTTTGCTTGCAAATATAAAGCGCATCCCGCGCCCGTGACATGGCAATCGGGGTTAAACGCCCGCCAAGGCTTAGGCTTTCCCCAAGGCGCACCGATTTTGAATAGGATCCAAGCACCCGCATTTGACCAATGCTGCGTGTGGTTTCTGGTTGCGCGATAAGCAAGCGGCAATTATTGCTGCCAAGATCAATCGCTGCATATTTATCAATTTCGATTGTGGCGTCATCAGCCATTTATCATGCCATATTTCATATATTTAAATCAGGTCGTAATTAAATTGTTTCATCATCGCCCCATGATCGGCTTGAATTTGTTTAATATCCGCTTTTGCCAAGCGATCCCGCCATTCCCCGCTTTTGCCAGCGCGAAAGAAGCTGCTGACATGATCTGGGCGCTCGCTAAATCCAGTATCGGCT
Source organism: Alphaproteobacteria bacterium (assembly GCA_045106055.1). Lineage (GTDB taxonomy): Bacteria > Pseudomonadota > Alphaproteobacteria > CBDDJK01 > CBDDJK01 > JBGCED01. The sequence goes on along the minus strand of JBGCED010000061.1, from coordinate 29,603 downwards.
TCCATCGCTTTCATTTGCTTAAAAGATGAAAATTCAACGGCTTTGTCAATGCGTTTTTGATCTTGGGTGATGTTAAGCCATTTTGCAACCTTGCTGAAATATAAAATCGGGTCTTTTAGCAAATCCTCATAGCGCAGGATTAATTTTGGCTTTGGAAAGAATTGCGCCCACGAACCTGCGTGATCCGACCATTTTCCCAGCCATTCGCTTACATTGCCGTCCGTTTGCACATTGCAGCTTGCATGGGTTCGCATAAATTCAATCATTTGCTGCTGGGTAAGGTTAAAATGATGCATTCCTGAAAGCACAACATCACGCGGATCGCGGATAATATAAATCGCCCCCATGGATATTTGCGCTGTAATTAGGGGGGTGTTGTAAAGTGTGCCATATTGGCTATGGGTTTTTAAGGGAAGATGATTGGAAGTGCGCTGCAACATATTATGATGCACCAAGGGGCGCATTTTGATAAGCGCTTCTTCGCTAAAATCAACAAGCTTACCGCCTTTTAAAAAGGGCTGATACCAATAGATATTTGCCTCGGATGGGCAGAAACTGCCAATCGCCTCTAAATCAAGCGGCGATTCTGAGTTTGCAATTAAATTCGCCAAGAATGCGCGCATCCAAGTATTGCCTGATTTTGGATAGGAAGCGATCCAGATCAAGCGATTTTTGGGCAGTGTTGCAGGCTTAATAACGCCATTTCGGGGCTTGGTTGGCAATTTTGGCATAGGCGATATATGACATCCGATCATAAAAAGTGCGGTAAATATATGATATATTTACCGCACCCATAAAGTTACAATAAGAAAATATTATGATTTATAAAATTAGCTGCGCTTATCAAGCGGGGGTGCTGTTCTGGGTTCATGTCCTGTAAATAATTGGCGCGGACGACCGATTTTCATTTTTGGATCGGTAATCATTTCATTCCAATGGGCAACCCAGCCCACCGTTCTTGCAAGCGCAAACAACACGGTAAACATGCTGGTTGGAAAACCGATTGCTTTTAGAATAATGCCAGAATAAAAATCAACATTTGGGAATAATTTGCGTTCCACAAAATAGGGATCATTCAATGCAACCTGCTCTAGTTCGCGGGCAATATTCAGCAAAGGATCGGTGACATTTAATTCATTCAAAACCTCGTCACAGCTTTTCTTCAGCACATTGGCGCGCGGATCGTAATTGCGGTAAACGCGATGCCCAAAGCCCATTAGGCGGAAACCATCCTCTTTATCTTTTGCGCGGGCAATAAATTCTGGAATGCGGTCAACCGACCCAATTTCTTCGAGCATATTTAATACGGCTTCGTTTGCGCCGCCATGGGCGGGTCCCCACAGGCTGGAAATTCCAGCAGCAATACAGGCAAACGGGTTTGCGCCCGATGATCCAGCAAGACGCACAGTTGATGTTGACGCATTTTGTTCATGGTCGGCATGAAGGATGAAAATCCGCTCCATCGCGCGCACAACCGCTGGCGATACTGTATAATCTTCGGCGGGGGTTGAAAATACCATATAAAGGAAATTTTCAACAAAATCCTTTTCATTGCGCGGATAGACAAAAGGCTGTCCCACAGAATATTTATATGCCCAAGCCGCAATGGTTGGCATTTTTGCAATTAGGCGATGTGATGCGATCATGCGTTGATGCGGATCATTAATATCGGTTGAATCATGATAGAATGCAGATAATGCACCAACAACCCCAACCATAATCGCCATTGGATGCGCATCACGGCGAAACCCGCGAAAGAAATTCACAATTTGCTCATGCAGCATGGTATGATGGGTAATGGTATAGGCAAATTGATCCAATTCTGTTTGGTTTGGCATTTTTGCGTTCAGCAGCAAATAGCATATTTCCAAAAAGCTGCAATTTTCAGCCAATCCTTCAATGCTGTATCCACGGTGCATCAATTCGCCTTTATCACCATCAATATAGGTAATCGCAGATTCACAAGATGCGGTTGAAGTAAATCCGGGATCATAGGTGAACATCCCTGTTTCTGCATATAGGCTGCGAATGTCAATCACATCAGGGCCGATTGCGCCGCTTATCACTGGAAGCTTAAAGCTTTTGCCTGTTTCATTATCGGTTAAGGTTACAAATTTGCCGTCCATGCGCGGTCTCCTTCATATTAATGATGATAATTCATCTTGATCTTGCGCGCATCATACAAAATAATATTGCATTGCACAATAAAATTATAACTTGCCCTGCATTAGAGCCTTTTTCATTTGCGCGCACCAAAGGTGATCCGCTTTGATGGCATTTTGTGCCAGATATATTTTTTTCACATCAAGTCCCATCCATAAAATTGCTTGCTTTATCATTTATAATCCCTAATCATATTATGGTTCAGCAACTGAACAATCAGTATTTTTAATGCAGCCTTTAATCAATAATCAATCCTTTTAAAAAAGGGGTAAATCATGCGCCGTGGCAGAGTAAGAAAAACATCATCCCCCCAGCAAGAGAGTCTTAATGCGCCAGCTTTCATTAATCGCGCCATTCCCTTTTTTGCATTGCTGCAAGAAGAGGGGCTTAGCCAAATTGAAGCCCAAGCCGATTGGCTTATTCAAGAAAAGGGCATGGATTTTACTGCAAACCCTTATGCGCTAGAATTATGGCGCAAAGCGGGCGCAAAAATTGAGGGCGAGCGGGTGCGCGCCGATGCTGCCATGATCCGCGAATTGATTAAAACTGCGCCTGCAAGCTTTACGCAGCATTCGCGAAACCCTGACAGATCCGTTCAAATTGGCGGCAATCATCAAGTATTTGCGCCCGTTTATGGCCCGCCCTTTGTGCGTGATTTGGATCAAGGGCGGCGTTATGGCACGATCAAGGATTTGGAAAATCTGGTTAAAATCTGCTATAATCTGCCCAGTCTGCATCATTCGGGGCTGGTCACTTGCGAGCCTTGTGATGTTCCCGTTTCAAAGCGGCATTTGGATATGGTCTATTTGCATATGCGTTACAGTGATAAGCCGCATCTTGGCGCGATTACCACCAAGGAACGCGCCGAAGATTCGATTGAAATGGCAAGAATTTTACACACAAAAGCGGTGATGGATCAGCATTGCGTGATTATGGGCAATGTGAATACCAATTCCCCCTTATTGATTGATCGCGTGGTCACCGAAGCGATAGAGGTCTATTGCGGCGCAGGGCAGGGGATCATCGTTGCACCGTTCATCTTGGGCGGGGCAATGGGGCCTGTTACCACCGCAGGATCAATCGCGCAGGCCTTGGCGGAGGCAATGTTTTGCTGCGCCTATAGCCAAATTATCCGCAAAGGCGCACCATTTGTGCTTGGAAATTTTCTGTCTTCCATGAATTTACGCACGGGCGCACCAACTTTTGGCATGCCCGAACCTGTGCTTTCCAATTTGATCATTGGGCAGCTGGCGCGCCGTTTAAACTTACCGTTGCGCTGCGGCGGATCGCTTACTGCATCCAAAATTGCTGATTTTCAAGCAGGCGCAGAAAGCGCAGATAGTATGCTATCCACCGCGCTTGCGGGCGCAAATTTTGTGCTTCATGCTGCGGGCTGGCTGGAGGGCGGGCTTTGCACATCCTTTGAAAAGCTTATCTTGGACGCAGATCGCCTTGGTGCGCATCAAACCATCATGCACGGGCTTGCCTTAAATGAAAATACGCTTGCCCAATCTGCTTATGGCGAGGTTGATCCAGGCGGGCATTTCTTGGGTTCAGCCCATACAATGCAAAATTATGAAACCGCATATTATGAAGCCAGCATGTCAGATAGCGAGAATGTGGAAAATTGGGAAGAACGCGGCAGCCAAAGCGCAGAAATGCGTGCCAATTTAAAGATGAAACAAATATTAGGGGATTATCAGCCCCCATCACTTGCAATGGATAAAAAAGAAGCACTTGAAGCCTATATTGCCCGCCGCAAATCCGAACTTCCCGATCAATGGTATTGAAATCATGCTTTTAAAATAAGGGGTTGCAAGCATGGGTTTATTTATATAAGGTCGTTTTTTATGTTCTGGTTATGATTGTAAATAAAGATTATGATCACAAAAAAGGGTGAGGATAAACATGTTAAAATGGCGTTCAGCATATGGTGTTTTTTGCCATATTGAAGAAATTTTTATTACCTTATTGCTTGCGGGCATGGTGGGGGTGACCTTTATTCAAGTTGTGCTGCGCTATGTCTTTAATTCAGGCTTTTTCTGGGCGCTGGAGGTAACATCAACCCTGTTTGCGTGGCTTGTCTTATTTGGGTCTTCTTGGGTTGTTAAGCAAGGCAGCCATATTGGGGTTGACGCGCTTGTAAATCTGTTCGGGGTTAAAACTCAAAAAATATTAGGACTATTATCGATTGTTGCCTGTTCAGTCTATGCGGGCATTATCTTTTATGGGGGCTGGGTTTACATCAGCAAAATGAAACGCGCTGGCATTATGATGGAAGATATTCATCTTGAAATATGGATTGCCTATTTGGTTGTTCCCTTTGGCTTGGGGCTTATTTTCTTGCGCTTGCTGGGGGTTGCTTACCGCGTGATTACCGATCAGCAAGTCAATATGCTTACCCGCGATGAAGCCAAGGATGCGATAGAGCAATTTTCTAAAGAAATTGAACAAAAACCATCCGCTTAAATTTTTAGGGCATAGTATTTTTTTGGGGGCATAGAGTTTTATGGAAATTACAGTTTTATTTGCGCTGCTATTTGGCTTGTTATTAATCGGCGTGCCTGTTGCCTTTTCGCTTGGCGCAGCATCGGTGACGGTCATTATCTTATTTTCAAATGACTCAATGGCGTCCATTGCGCTTAAATTTTATGAAACCATGTTTCATTATACGCTGCTTGCCATTCCGTTTTTTATTCTTTCATCGCATTTTTTAACAACGGGCGGGGTTGCGCGCCGTTTAATTCGCTTTGCAACCGCTTGTGTTGGGCATTTGCGCGGGGGGCTTGCGATTGCATCTGTGCTTGCCTGTATGTTTTTTGCTGCGGTTTCGGGATCATCGCCTGCAACCGTGGTTGCGATTGGATCAATCGTCATTGCGGGCATGGTCAAAGCGGGCTATTCCAAAGAATTCGCTGCGGGGGTTATTTGTAACGCTGGCACATTGGGGATTTTAATCCCGCCATCGATTGTCATGGTGGTTTATGCTGCTGCCACCGATACATCGGTCGGGCGGTTATTCATGGCGGGGATTGTGCCTGGCATCGTTGCGGGCGGAATGCTGATGGTTGCCATTTATGTATTTGCACGGATTAAGAAAATCCCTGTGACCCCGTTTGTTGGCTTTCGTGAGCTTTATGAATCAGGCAAAGACGCATTTTGGGGCTTGATGCTGGTTGTGATCATTATGGGCGGAATTTATGGTGGAATTTTCACCCCGACCGAGGCAGCGGCGGTTGCTGCTGTTTATGCCTTTATCATTGCGAATTTTGTCTATCGTGATATGGGGCCGTTGGCGCATAAGAATGGTGCGCACAGCAAAATCACTTTATCGCGCTTTATCCCTGCGCTGATCACCAGCTTGTTTCATAAGGATAATAAGAAAACCTTATTGGAATCCGCCAAAGTCATCATCATGCTGATGTTCATCATCGCAAACGCAATGCTGTTTGCCCATGTGTTGACCACCGAGCGCATCCCGCATTATATTACCGAGCAGATCATTGCTGCGGGCATGGAGCCTTGGTCATTCTTGATTGTCGTCAATATCCTATTATTGATTGCGGGGAATTTTATGGAGCCTTCCGCCATTTTGCTGATCATGGCACCGATTCTGTTCCCGATTGCCATGCAGTTAGGAATTGACCCGATCCATCTTGGGATCATCATGGTTGTTAATATGGAAATTGGCATGATCACCCCGCCCGTTGGTTTGAACCTATTTGTAACCTCGGGGATTACAGGGATGCCGCTGTTAAAAGTGGTGCGCGCCGCGCTGCCATGGTTGGGCATTTTGCTGATATTCTTAATTATGGTTACCTATATCCCGCAATTATCCATCGGGCTTCCAAACCTAATTATGGGCGCAGCGCTTTAATGCGCGCGCAAGCAAAATAAGCGCAGCGCTTTAATGCGCGCGCAAGCAAAATAAATGCAGCGCTTTAGTTTGTTTTAACGCATTTTTTTATCTTAAAACCGGAACCACTTTTAAGAAAAATGCTTTGTTTTAACGCATTTTTTTATCTTAAAACCGGAACCACTTTTAAGAAAAATGCTTTAATGCGCGCGCAAGCAAAATAAGTGCAGCGCTTATAAGCATTAATCCCCTGTCAATCCCCTGCTAATAACCTGTCAATAAGGCGTGAAAACCCAATAAAACGCAGAAGTAATGTCTTATGCCACAAGACATTACCATGATCTTGATTCAATTCATAAAAGTTAAACATATAATATCTGTAAATTGCGTTGACTTTAAATCTAAACAGGTTTAGAAACAACAACATTACATTCCTGTAATCTTCTTGAAAGATTAAGGAAATGTAAGGAATGATGTTAAAAAAACAAGCGATAGCAGCTTAAGGAATATTAAAATGCAGGAAAAAGCAACCGCACAATTTTGGAGCTTATTGTTGTTCACAGGCTTAATTGGCCTGATCTCAGCCATTTTTGCAAGTATGGGGGGGGATCCTGTTTTTCGCTTTCATGGCATGATTGGGGTGGTGTTAAGCTTGGTTGCCGCCTATGTCACCATTCGGTTTTTTGCGCGCAATCCTGATGGGCGCTCGCCGTTAAAAATTGGCACAACCGATATTCCTTATAATAATAAAATCATTCAATATGGTGCGGCGGCGACTGCGCTTTGGGGCGTGGTTGGCTTTTTGGTTGGGCTTGTGATTGCTTTGCAGCTTGCTTTTCCTGTGTTGAATTTTGATACTTCCTTTATTAATTTTGGGCGTTTGCGCCCTGTGCATACTTCTGCGGTGATTTTTGCCTTTGGCGGGAATGCGTTGATCTTTTCCTCCTTTTATGCGGTGCAGCGCACTTGCCGTGCGCCATTATGGGGCGGGGTGCTGCCTTGGTTTGTGTTTTGGGGCTATCAGTCCTTTTTATTGCTTGCTGCTTCTGGCTATTTGCTTGGGGTTACCCAAAGCCGTGAATATGCAGAACCTGAATGGTATGTGGATATTTGGCTAACCATTGTTTGGGTTGCCTATTTGCTAGTATTTTTGGGAACTTTAATGACCCGCAAAGAAAAGCATATTTATGTTGCAAACTGGTTTTTCCTTGCATTCATTGTGACTGTTGCCATGCTGCATTTGGTGAATAATCTGGCAGTGCCTGTAAGCTTTCTTGGCAGCAAATCTTATTCCCTATTTTCAGGGGTTCAAGATGCGATGACCCAGTGGTGGTATGCCCATAATGCGGTCGGTTTCTTTTTAACCGCTGGCTTTTTGGGGATCATGTATTATTTTGTGCCAAAACGCGCGGAACGCCCTGTTTATTCTTATCGCCTATCGATCGTTCATTTTTGGTCATTGATTTTTCTTTATATGTGGGCAGGGCCGCACCATTTGCATTATACGGCATTGCCTGATTGGGCGCAAACGCTTGGCATGACTTTTTCCATCATTCTATGGATGCCCAGCTGGGGCGGGATGATCAATGGTTTGATGACCTTATCGGGGGCATGGGATAAGCTTAGAACTGATCCTGTGCTGCGGATGATGGTCGTGTCGGTTGCCTTTTATGGGATGAGCACTTTTGAAGGGCCGCTAATGTCCATCAAAGCCGTCAACAGCCTTTCCCATTATACGGATTGGACGGTGGGCCATGTTCATTCTGGCGCGCTTGGCTGGGTTGCCTATATCAGTTTTGGCGCAATTTATTCGGTATGGCCTAAAATGGTTGGGCGCAAGGATTTATATTCCAATAAATTGGTGGAATGGCATTTCTGGATTTCAACCTTGGGCATTCTGCTTTACATTACCTCGATGTGGGTATCTGGCATTCTTCAAGGCTTAATGTGGCGCGCTTATAGCAGCGAGGGCTTTTTGCAATATGCCTTTATTGAAACCGTGATTGCCATGCAGCCCTTTTATGTCATTCGCGCTTTAGGGGGCGGGCTGTTCTTGGTTGGCGCATTAATCATGCTTTATAATATGTTTAAAACCGCAACCAGTACCGCCAATTTGGTGGAAGCCCCAGCAAAATCAACATTGGCCGCAACCTAAGATTCAGCCCTTTTAAAATATTGAACGCATTATGATCCTGCACCTATAGGAGCTTTAAAAATTATGTTAAACAAACATGAAATATTTGAAACAAAATCAATCGTGCTGTTGGTGGGCATCTTGTTTGTCGTTGCCATTGGCGGGTTGGTTGAGATTGCGCCTTTATTCTGGCTTAAATCCACGATGGAAAAGGTTGAGGGCATGCGCCCCTATACCCCGCTGGAAGTTGCAGGGCGGGATGTTTATATTCGCGAAGGGTGTTATAATTGCCATAGTCAGCAAATCAGAACCTTGCGCGACGAGGTTGATCGTTATGGTCGCTATTCGCTGGCGGTTGAAAGCATGTATGATCATCCTTTTCAATGGGGATCAAAACGCAATGGTCCTGATTTGGCACGCGTTGGCGGTAAATATTCCGATGATTGGCATGTTGCCCATATGGCGGATCCGCGCAGCATGGTCGTGGGGTCAATCATGCCTGGATACCCATTCCTAGCCGAAGCATCAATCGAGGATATGGACATTAAAGCACATCTGGTCGCATTAAGCCGTGTTGGTGTGCCTTATAGCGATGATCAAATTGAAAATGCCAAGGCGGATATGCTGGCACAAGCTGGTGATCCTTATGATGAAGCCGCAGATTTATTGCTGGAACGCTGGCCGGATGTTGCCGTTCGCGATTTTGATCATAATCCAAATCAAGTCACCGAAATGGATGCCTTGATTGCCTATTTACAAATGCTTGGCACTTTGGTCAAAGATCATCCGCTGGATGAAATGGAAGCTAAAATTGAGGCCAGCCAAAATTAAGGAGGTAAATTGATGGAACTAACCTATGAGATATTGCAAGTATTTGCAAAAAGCTGGGGCGCAGTTGGCTTGTTTATTTTCTTTGTGGCTGCGGTCATTTACGCATTATGGCCAAGCAATAAAAAAGCGTTCAAGCATATGGCTGAATTGCCTATGAAGGATGATGAATAGCCAAGATGGCAAATAAGCAAAGTTAAACCATGCTAAAGATGACAATATAAGGGCTGAAAAAATGGCTGATAAACAAAAAGATCACATTACTGGCGTTGAAGATACAGGGCATGAATGGGACGGCATTCGGGAATTAAATAACCCCCTTCCAAAATGGTGGCTTTATGTGCTTTATGCGTGTATTCTTTGGTCAATTGGCTATTGGATTGCAATGCCTGCATGGCCGATGGTGTCTGATTATACGCGCGGTTTGCTGGGATATGATCGCCGTGCGCTGGTTGCAGAAGAGCTTGTGGCAGCACGCGCTGAACGGCAGGTTTTTGTTGAGAAATTATTAAATGCTTCCGAGGATGAAATTAATAATTCCCCTGAATTACAGCAATTTGCCTTGGCGGGCGGGCGCACTTTATTTGCCGATAATTGTGCGGGCTGTCATGGAAATGCCGCTGCTGGCATGGCGGGACGCTATCCAAGTCTAATTGATGATGATTGGCTGTGGGACGGCACGCTTGAGGGGATTGAGCAAACCTTATTTTATGGCATTCGTGCAGACCATGACGAAACGCGCTTTAATGAAATGATGGCTTATGGTGAATCTGAAGCGGGCGCAGATGATGGCATTTTAACCAATGGTGAAATTGATCTGCTTGCAAGCTGGCTGGCGGGTGAAAGCGATGAAAATGAACAAGTTGCAACCTTGTTTGAAGAAAATTGCAGCGCTTGCCATGGCGAGGATGGGCGCGGGATTGCCGATATGGGCGCACCCAATTTAATGGATGCCATCTGGCTATATGGCGGGGATAAGGGCAGCATCACCGAAACGCTTGTTAAAGGGCGCGCTGGGGTGATGCCTGCATGGATTGACCGTTTATCCTTGGGTGAAATTCGTGTGCTTGCAACCTATGTCCACGCACAAGGCGGCGGTCAATAAGGCAGCTTAACAATGGCGCGGTTTAATTTGCGCTGTTCACGGATCATTTAACCACAGATTGCTTAGTTAATGTCAGAAACAACAAGCCTTTATGAATCGCGCCGCAAGGTCTATCCCAAAGCGGTAGGCGGCACTTTTAGATCGCTTAAATGGCTGATCATGCTGGTAACGCTGGGGATATATTACCTAACGCCGTGGATCAGGTGGGATAGAGGTCCTGGGCTTCCAGATCAAGCGGTGCTGGTTGATCTGCCCAATCGCCGTTTTTTCTTTTTCTTCATTGAATTATGGCCGCAAGAGGTCTATTATTTTACAGGGCTGCTGGTGCTTGGCGCGCTGGTGGTATTTATGCTGAATGCCATGTATGGGCGGGTATGGTGCGGTTATACTTGCCCGCAAACCGTATGGACGGATTTATTCCTGTGGGTTGAACGCTGGGTGGAAGGCGATCGCAATAAAAGGATGCGCCAAGATAATAATCGCTGGCGCGCCAATGTCTGGCGCAAGAAATTAACCAAATATGCTATTTTTCTGTTGATTTCAGTCTTAACAGGCGGGGCATGGGTGTTTTATTTTGCCGATGCGCCAAGCTTGCTGGTGGCATTAATTCATTTTGAAGCACCATTAAATGCGTGGATATGGATTGGTGTTTTTACAGGCACAACTTTTTTGCTGGGCGGGGTCGCGCGCGAACAGGTCTGTATTTATATGTGTCCATGGCCGCGCATTCAAGCCGCAATGACAGATGAAGATGCGCTGAGTGTCACCTATCGCTATGAACGCGGAGAGCCGCGCGCGCCCCTAAAACGCGCCGATATGCTTGAAAAACCGCTGGAATTCCACGATGGTCAGGTAAAATTATCCCACCGCGAAAATGCTGGCGATTGCATTGATTGCAAAGCATGCGTTGCAGTTTGCCCTGTGGGAATTGACATTCGAAATGGCTTGCAGCTGGAATGTATCCATTGCGCCTTATGCATTGATGCGTGCGATGAAATGATGAAAAAGGTGGATTTGCCAACGGGATTAATTGGCTATGATACGGAAAAGCAAATTCAAGCACGGGTCGTAGGAAAACCGATTAAAACGCCTGTAATTCGCCCGCGCACCATGATGTATGCGGGGCTTATTTTGCTTATTTCTGTGATTATGGGCGTGTCTTATTTTAACCGCGCCCAGCTTGATATTACAGTTCAGCGGGATCGTAACCCGCTATTTGTCACCCTTTCCAATGGGGATATTCGCAATGGCTATGAGTTGAAAATTTCAAACCGAACGGGCTATCAGCATCATTATCAAATCAGCCTGCAAGGCGATGCTGTGGATGCGGGTGTAAGCGCGAATGATATGGCAATGCGCATCAATGCGATTGGATATGAAGTGAAAGACAATAAAATCATTGTGCCGCTTGCCCCCAGCAAGCTGGTAGCGGTTAGGTTGTTTATCACGCAGACCAAAGATCAGGTGCAAGATACAAGGCCTGTTTTCTTTAAGGCAGAGCCAACCGACAAAACCGCAGATGCGATCTTTGTGCAGGATTTCTTTAAAGGGCCTTTAGAATAAAAAAACCCTCCCTTAAATATGGCATCCAAGGGAGGGTGTTTAAGAAAAAGATATTATTTAGGCTGTGCTTACTCGACTGTGATGCTAATCACATTCGAAGTAACGGGCGGGCTATGCGGAATATGATTCATATCGCCCAACACCATTTGCAGCGTATGGGTGCCAGCGGGTAAATCAAGCATGGTTTCGGTTTGACCCGCGCCAAAATGCACATGATTTTCATCGGCGGGCAGCGCGCCTTCCAGCTCGTAATCGCCCATTTCGCCCATGCCAAGCTGTGCGCGGTTGATCAATAAATGATGATGCCCTGTATTTGCTTTATCCGTGCCAGCAGGGGCAACGCCCATGCCTGTTAAGCCAAACACGACTTTGAACGGGGATTGCACGGTTTGACCATCTTCAATATTCACAAAATAAACCGCAGCATTTGGCGGGGCGGGTGATTGTGCCATCGCACTTTGGGCTATAAAGGGCATGGCGGCAGCCAATAGCGCAACTGAGAACAGGCGTGAAACTGCCATTTTTTTTAATCTTTGAACGGTGATAAAGCTTCGCATAATGTGATTTCCTCCATTAAATTAATTCATGCGTTAGCGCATGGATATAAGTATAAGATACAAAATCTTTGGTTTCAAGGGCATGTCTGTAACCAAAGCGTTGCGTTTAAATAAATTTATGTTTACGGCAATCATAAATTTTGCTACACTTTAAATTGAATAAATTTAGGAATAATCACGCTTTCAATTTTAAAAAATATTTACATGATTGGGCTTGCATAATTGGTGTTTCTTATGGTAACGCAATGCCATATTAAATTTTACAACTTGAATAAATAAAATATAAGTAAAGGCTTGTCAGTAGGGCGATTTAGTTTATTTAATAAAAAAATAAACCTTGTTTTTAATTGAAAATATCACTAGTTTATCTATATAATATAAGATGATCAAAAATATAAATTTATCCATAAATAGCAAAGAGGCTTAAATCATGGCAAAACGCGGACGCAAACCAGGCAGCGGCAAACCCACTCCAATTCCAGATCCAATTGATGGGGTTATCCCCGCGGGTCGCCCCGGGATTGCAAATCCCGTTGATATTCATGTTGGCGCAAGAATAAGGCTGCGCCGGTCCATTTTGGGGATGAGCCAGGAAAAATTGGGCGAAGAGCTGGGACTAACATTTCAGCAAATTCAAAAATATGAACGCGGGGCAAACCGTGTGGGTGCAAGCCGTCTTTATGACATTAGCCGCGTGCTGGATGTGCCAATTCAATTCTTTTTTGATGATATGGGCGATAATGTTATGAATCAATCGCCGCGCTTACGGGCGGGGCTTTCGGATGTGCCGCAAAGCGAATATGTCAGTGATGCCGATCCGATGGTGAAGCAAGAAACGCTGGAACTTATCCGCTGTTATTACCGCATCACCGATCCAACAGTGCGCAAAAATATTCTTGAATTATGCCGCAATATGACAATCAATCCGGCTTAAAGAATGCGCTTGGTGATTCATGCGCATTGCAATCTATCCAGGGACTTTTGACCCGATCACCAATGGTCATAGCGATATTATCAAGCGCGCCGCAACCTATATTTGCGACCGTTTGATTGTATCGGTGGCGGTGAATAAGGATAAAAACCCCCTATTTACTGCGGATGAACGCGTTATCTTAACCAAGGCGGTGATTGATACATTTCCGCCAGAAATTTCTAAAAAAATAGAAATTGTTCCCTTTAGTGGGCTGTTGATTGATCATGCAAAGGCGCATAATGCAAAGCTGCTGGTGCGGGGTTTGCGTGCGGTATCTGATTTTGAAGTTGAATTTCAAATGGCGGCGATGAATGGACGGATTGCAAAAGACATTGAGACAGTGTTTTTAATGGCAGCCGAAAATCAACAATTTATCGCAAGCCGTTTTGTCAAAGAAATCTTTAAATTGGGCGGCGATGTTTCCACCTTGATCCACCCGCGGGTGCTTGAAAAACTAAGCCAGCATTTAAATTCCGAAAATTAATTTGCGGCGAATTTTCTTGAATCGAAAAAGGGTAGCGGGTTAATCGGTGTGCCGTTCTTGCGAAGCTCCACATATAATTTTATTGCTTCTTGACTGTTGGCTTGGCTTTGGCGGCTGGGCAGGCTTCCAATTGGTTCGCCCGCAAGCACCCATTGCTGATTAATCACATTCAGGCGTTCCATGCCCGCAAGCACGCTGTGATAGCCGCCATCATGTTCAATGATCACCAGCAAGCCAAAGGCACGAAAAGTGCCTGCAAATACAATTTGACCATCAAAGGGGGCGGTGACTTGCGCTTGCGGTCTTGCGGCAAATTCAATGCCCCTTAATGTTCCGCCTGTAAGCTGCGAATCACCAAAACGCCCTGCCAGTGCGCCAATGACGGGATTTGATAATTTTTGAGTGCCGCTGGGAAAGGGGCGTATTTCTTGTGGTTTTGCAAGTATAATTGGCGGTGCGGCAGGTGCAAGCTGCGGCGGCTGCGCTTGGGTTATCGCTTGCGCTGGTGGCGCGCGATCATTATCTTGATCTTGCTGCGGCAGCGAAATAATTTGGCTGGGTAAAGGCGGCGGTTTGGGCGGGGGTGCAATGATTGCGGGCTGGCGGGCTTGATTATTTTGTAAATTTTCAATCAATTCATTAATGGATTGGGCTTGATTGACAAGGGCGCGAAGTTCTAAATCCGTGACTTGGCGGCTGCGCTGGGTGGTATTATATTGATCCAAATTGCGTGCAACCAAATCTTCAAGCTGCGTTCGCCCATCTTGCAATTTTTCACGATTCACATCCAAAAGGGCAATTTTTCCTTGAATGTTATTTTGCAGATTATTCAATGATTTTAAATCCTGCCCCAATAAGCGTGCGCGATCGCCAATCAAAGGCAAAATGGTTGCGGTTAGGGTCATGCCTTGGATAATATCTGCGGGATCGCCTTCTTGCATGATGATCGCAGCAATGCCCGCTTGATCATTTAGGCGGTAAAGATGGATTGCATCTGTAATTTGTTGATTGCGGGTGAAAATTTCTTCATTGCGCCGCTCTGCATCTTGCTGCAATATATCAAGCTGGCGGTCAAGGCGGATAATAACCGCCTCTTGGTCTTGTAAATCCGCAGCCATTGCGATTAAATCCCGCTTTAGCGTTTTTAAATCGGCTGCCAAGCGATCCGCCTTGCTGGTTAACGCAGATTGATCGCGTTTGGTCGCTTCAATTTCGCGGTTAAGGCGGTCAAGCTGGGTTTGGGTGGGATCAGCAGCATAAAGCTGATGGGTTAATAAAAGGGTTGCCCCAATGATAAAAGCCCCGATCCTGTTTATAACCATCCCCATATCATTGCCTTTAAGCATTTATTTTTGAAGCAAAGCTTATTTTTGAAGCAAAGAGAGGGCTTTTGGGTGAATGACGCTGTTGGCGCATAATAAATGATCGCAGCCCAGCTGCCAGCCATTGCCTTGAAGATTTGTAAGGGTTGCACCCGCTTCTTTTGCAATGATAATGCCCGCTGCAATATCCCAATCCGACAGATTTGATTCCCAATAGCCATCAAATCTGCCCGCTGCAACATAGCATAGATCAAGCGCAGCAGCACCAAAACGGCGAATGCCAGCGGTCGTTGCCATAAAGTGACCTAAGTGATTAAGATAATGCTGATGCCCGTTATTGTCTTGGGCGCGCCCCAGAAACGGAATGCCCGTTGCAAAAATAGATTCTTTAAGCTGGCGGCGCTCTGCAACGCGCAACCGCATTGAACCAAGAAACGCGCCCTTGTCTTTTTCTGCCCAAAAATGTTCATCCTTAATCGGATCATACACGCAGCCCGCAATGATCTCGTCTTTAAAGGCAAGCCCGATTGATACGGCAAAATGCCCAAGCCCATGAATGAAATTGGTGGTGCCATCAAGCGGGTCAATGATAAAGCAATAATCGCTTTTTTGATTGGCTGTTGCGCGGATTTTGCCGCTTTCTTCCATTAAGAAATCATAATCGGGGCGGGCTTTTTTAAGCTGGGTATGGATGATGGATTCCGCCTTTTGATCGGCTTGCGATACAAAATCCGCAGGACCTTTGCGCGAGATTTGCAATTTTTCAACCTCGTTAAAATCGCGAATTAGGCTGCGCCCCGCAGCTTGTGCAGCTTTCATCATAATATTCATATTTGCAGAGCGAACCAATACCATCTTTTTAAATTCCTATTGTTAATTTTTTAAATGAACGATCAAAAGGCTAAATTTCTTGAAATAAGCGATCAAAATGTTCCATCAAGACAGGCAGGGTTTTAATCTCTTTCACGCCCTTTACTGCCTCTATTTGTGCGCGAATCACTGCAATTTCATCCATGCTTTCCGCTTCAACATAAAGCATCATATCAATCATGCCCGATATGGATTTACATTGCTTAATTTGCTGAATATGCCTGATTTGCGGGACAATGGTTTTACAAATTGGTCCTTCCAGTGTGATCAGTAAATAAGCCTTAACTTCGGCTTGTGCAAGCTTTATCCCCTTGCTTGGCACAATGGTAAAGCGTTCAATATAGCCATTTCGCTTTAATTTTGAAATGCGATCATAAATAACGGCGCGCGACCGCGATACATGGCGCGCCAAATCTTTGATGTTCATGCGTGCATCATCGGTAAGCAGCGCCAATAATTTACGATCTATTTCATCCAAATTCAGCTTGGTAATTCGCATGATTGATGTTCCTTAATTTGTAACCATAACCTACATTATGTAGGTTATACCGACATTTCATAGGATTGCAACAAGATTATAAAATAAACTATTATCATAATAGTTGTTTATTCTTATTTTTCCCTTTTTAATAGATCATTGTTTGATAAATCATTGTTTGGAGTCCAAAATCATGTTACAAAAAAATGAGCGCGCTTGGCAAGCATCACTGGATTACAATGCATTATTTGAAGCTTTTTGCAATTATGATTTATTTCAAAATGGCGATGCGTTGGCGGTAGGAAATCCGTTTCGCCGCTTTATTCGCCCGCAAGATTTAAACTTCATGCTTAAAAAACCAACTTTAAGCCGCAAAGATTTTGTTAGCAATGCTGGGCTAATGTCGCAGCGCATCTTGAATGTGATCTATGAGCAAGATTTGGTATTCCTGCCAGATGATCTTTATCAAACCCAGCTTAAAAATAAAATGGGCAATGATCAACAAAAACCAGAAACCGCCCCGCAATTTGATGAAAATTTAAGAACGGATTTTCATAAATTCTATGATCCGCATTTAAAATCGCTTGGCAGCTTGCTGCGCCCATGGTTGGAGACGCAAAGCTTTGACTGGCTAAATCAAGAAATTAGTGTGATTGGCAATTACACGCCTGAAACCATGCGCGATTATTTGCTGTCAAGGCTGGAACATGAAAATGCGGGCGATTCGGCGCTATGTAATTTGATTGTAAATGCCAAAGACCCAAAAAATGCCGCAAAAATGCTGCTGGTGCAGTTCGCGGGCGATTTTGCAACCGAAGCATCGGCAATGGCGCGCAATGTGCTTGGCAATTATGGCGCACCATTAAGCGAATTATTCACCATTCTAATTGATGAATATGGCTATGGCTTGCATGAGCGCAAACATTCAACCCTGTTTGATAAAACTTTGGAATCGGTGGGGATGAACAGCAATATCCATCATTATTGGGGGCATTATTTATCAAGCTCGCTGGCGTTAACCAATTATTTTCATTATATATCCGCCAATCACACGCTGTTTTATCGCTATGTCGGCGCAATGCTTTATACAGAAGGCACGCTGCATGTATCCAACCGCAGGCAATCCAAGATGCTGCGCAGCGTTTTTGGAAAATCGGTGCATACGGAATATTTTGATGAACATGTGCATATTGATCAACATCATGCGGTAATGGCGATGGATCGGGTGATCATGCCGCTGGTCAAGCAATCAGGCGAATTTGCAATTCATGAAGTCATTCGCGGCTTCGAAGAATTTGCGCTGCTGCAATCAATTGCGGATCAAGATTTAATGGCACAAATTACATGGGCGGATCAGCTGGCACAAAATGTTGAACAGATAAATATTGCCGATCCGCGCTTGGTAAAGGGCAATCCGCAATCGTTCCATGAAACGCCAAGTGAAATATCGCAGCCCCATTTGCATGATGATCCAGAATTATTTGCGGTCGTCAATAATGGACTTGATTTTCACGCCAGCCCCTTTCACCATGTTAAGCTAGAGGCGGGGCAAGCGGTTCATATTCCTGCATTGCGCCAACATGCAACCATCATTGGCGATCAGCCTTGCCATTATCAAACGGTGACGCTTAAATCAGAGGGGCAGGGAAAAACAGATCCCGCTGCGCCTTTGGTTAAAACAACCATTTCACAATCGGTTTCTTAATTCTAGCCATGCCGATGTTGGAATTTAAAGTCACGGGGAATATGCGTAAAAGTCTGCGTGTTGTTGGAAAATCGCGCTATTTCTTATATCCTGACCCGCAGCGCCCAATGGTATTGAATGCAAAATGCCCGCATCGCGGCGGGCCGCTGCATCTTGGCACTTTTGATTGCGCCAATCACAGCATTACCTGCCCATGGCACCGCATTAAATATAAGCAAAAACAGCTGGAACGCAGCAGCATGCCCGCTGTGCGGGTTGGGTCAACCATCCGCGCCTTTGTGCCAGATGAAGATGGCATGAGCGCATCCTATATCATATCTTAATCCAAGCATTTATGCTATCCGGTCATTTCTTAAATCATTTAGCAAAGCAGGTCATATGAACGATACTTCTTCAAACGCTTTGGATAAATCCTTGCACCTTGGCGGGGCAACCGCGCTTGCAATTGGAATTGTGGTGGGGGCGGGGATGCTTGCTTTGCCTGGACTTGTAAACCAGATTGCATCGCCCTACGGCCCGCTTGTATGGGTGCTGAATGGGGTGCTTGTTATTCCATTATTGGGTATTTTTGCATGGCTGGGGCGGCATTATCCAAATTCGGGCGGCATTGCGGGATTTGTTGGCGCTGCCTATCCAAGGTTTGAAGCCAGCATTGGGCTGCTGGTGCTTGGCACTTTTTCACTGGGCATTCCCGCAATCGCAATGACGGGGGCTGCTTATTTCGTTGGCGGGCTTAATCAAGGATTACAGCTGGGGCTTGATCCAGACAAGCTTAATTTTAAGCTGTTGCAGCTGGCAGCAACCGCGATCTTTTTGGGGCTGGGGCTTGCCATGTGCTGGATTGGCGCAAAAAGCAGCGAGAAATTTCAAAAAATCAATGTGCTGATTCTGGTGATCACGCTTGGCGCGGTTGCGCTTTATGGCTTTTATCCTTCACCAGATCATGGCACAGATGCACTGCCTGAAACCCTGACTGCCCCCCTGACTGCCCTATGGCCATCAAGCCTATCTGGCTGGGAGTCAATATGGGCGGGCATGATGCTAGCGTTTTTTGCCTATACAGGCTGGGAAATGCTGGCCTTTACCAGCGGGGAATTTCACAATCCAAAGCGCGATTTTCCGCTGGCGATTATGCTATCCTTTATCATCATCATCATCATGTATGTCGGAATTGCAATGGCGGTTGCCAAATATGGCAATGACATTGAAACAGGGGAAACCGCATTGATTATGGTTTTCAGCAAATGGCTTGGCATCCGCCCTGCGGGCATTTTTACTGCGCTGCTGGTCAGCTTGATCATTATGGTCAATTTAAACGCTGCGATTTGGGGCGCATCCCGCTTAACCTATGCGATTGCGGTTCCTGCCAGATTTCCTAAAATTTGGAAAATAGATTCCTTAACAGGCACACCGCCCACGCCGCATCGCGCGATTTTGTTGCTGGGCGTTATTTTTGGGGTGATCTTGATTGGCACAGGGCTGGGCTGGCTTGATCTTGAAAGCTTATTGACGATTGCGGGGCAGAATTTCTTTATTTTATATTTATGTTCGGTCATTGCCTATATGAAATTGGCAAAAGGCATCGCGCCTAAAATCATCGGCATTGCCATTTTGGGGATTTGTATCTTATTTATGGGGGGCTGGGGGGTAAGCTTGCTTTATGCTTTGCTGTTAATCTTGATCCCTTTTTGCCTTCCCGCTGTCGCCCCCGCCGCCAGAGGGCATTAAAGCTTAGGCATCCCTAAGCTGTTTTAAAACCTTATAAACAAGCGCCATTACCACCATAATTGGGGTGATGGCGATATAGCTAATCATATTGCTGATCAAGCCTGTTACAAGGTTAAAGCTGATGGTCTGCGGCAAGGCAATCTGATTAAATTGCGCGGAAATATTAAGCGCAAAGGTTGAGAGGATCGCTTGTGCAAAAATCGCAACCATAGTGGTTAGGGCAATGACCATGATGATGGTTTGAACAAAGCCGCGCACCTTGCTAAAGCGAAAAGCATCGGCTGGGCCAAGCCATTTCCCCTCGGCAATGGATATCAGCATTGGGCTTAGGCGCGCAAAAATATAAAGCGCACTAAACAGAAAAATAAACAAGAATCCAACCAGACCTGCCAGCGATTGGTTTACACCAAGAAAAAGCGAGGCAACCAGCGAGCCTGGCAAAGTGACCAGCAACAGAATCATTATAAATACCCCGAAAAAACTTAATATCTGCTTGCAGGGCAGAAAATACCGCCAAAGCGGCTGTGGCGGCGCTTGCAGCACAAATAAAATTACAGCGCGCAAAAAGGCAATCTCAAAATATAGCGCTATGGCAAAGCTGAAAAAAATATTGCCATCAATCAAGGATAATTGGGTAAGTAAATCAATGGTTTGCCCTGCATCGCTGGCTTGATCTGCTTGCGGAATTTGCGCTAATTTTTGATAAAATTCTGCGCTTGACCATGCGCTTACCAAAGAAGAAATAATAACAGGCACAAGCATAAGCTGCAGCAACATGTCGCGATGTTGGCGGCAAAATGCCATTACAGATCGCGTGACGCTAGAGGGGTTAATGATAAATTGCTTAACCATGATTAGACCCAGCCGTGAATGTTTGATTTTTTTCAAGCCATGGCGCCGCCTGATCGGCAGCAAATAATGCTTCATAGCTTTGACGGGGGCGCACCAACGCCCATTGCTGATCCCGCACCATTGCTTCTGCGACCAAGGGCCGTAAATTATAGGTAGAAGCCATTGCCGCGCAATAAGCCCCCGCGCTGCGAATTGCCAATAAATCGCCCGCTTGCAAGGAAGGCATCATGCGATCCTTTGCAAAGCAATCGGTTGATTCACAAACAGGCCCAACAATATCAGCAGGGCTTAATGCTGCATTTATGCTTGGCTTGGTGATCGGGATAATTTCATGGTATGCGCCATAAAGGGCGGGGCGCATTAAATCATTCATCGCAGCATCAATCACAATAAACCGCTTGGTTTCGGTGATTTTTTCAAACAGGATGCGGGTTAATAAAATTCCTGCATTGCCGACCAATACCCGCCCAGGTTCAAGCATGATTGGCAGGTTTAAATGCTTTAACGCTTTTGCGACCATTGCCGCATATTCATGCGGTGGGGGCGGTGTTTCTTGATCATAAGGAATGCCAAGCCCGCCGCCAATATCAATGCGTTTTAAAGCATGGCCTGATTGCATCAAATGGCTTGCAAGTTCTGCCATGCGGTCAAGTGCTTGCGCGTAAGGATCAAGCGAGGTTAGCTGCGATCCAATATGGGTTGCAACCGCAACCGCATTCACATGTTCCATTGATGCGGTGCGTTCAAATAAATCAGGAATAAGCGCAAGCGCAATGCCAAATTTATTTTCTTTTGAACCTGTGGAAATATGTTTATGGGTTTTTGCATCCACATCGGGATTGACGCGAAACCCAACCTCAACAATTTTATTGAGTGCCTTGGCGCGCGCTTCAATCATTTCAAGCTCAGGCACAGATTCAATGTTAATTTGAAACACATTATTTTGCAGCGCAAAATCAATTTCTGCCATGGATTTGCCAACGCCAGAAAAAACGGTTTTGCTTCCCGTTCCCCCTGCAAGCAGGGACTTACGAAACTCCCCTTCAGAGAGAATATCCACGCCCGCCCCCTCTTCAATCAGGGTTTGAAGCACCGAACCATTGCTATTTGCCTTCATTGCATAAAAAATGCGTGCATCCAGCCCTTGCTGCACAAAGGAATCCGCCAATATCCGATAATGACGGCGCAAAGTCGCATCACTATAGACATAGGTTGGTGTGCCAGCCAGCTTGGCAATCAGGCTTAAGGGAACAGATTCCGCATGATATTCTTGGGCTTGCGCGTTATGCTGTTCGTTTGGTGTGTGATAATGAAAATGATCCATAAAATTCTCGTTTACATCATGCTGAAGCTGAATTGGTTGTGCTTGCTGCCATGATAATCATATTGGCAGCCGCATCAATTTGTTCAAGCCTTGTATCGCGTCCAAGCCCAAAACGCAAGCTGGCTTGTATGATGGATGGGTCAACGCCAATCGCATCCAGCACATGGCTTGCTTGTGTGCCAGCAGATGAACAGGCAGAACCCGCTGAAATCGCCAAAGCGGGGCAGGATGCAAAAATATCATTGGCCTCAACCCCTTGAATGTTGACATGCAAATTGCCAGCCAGACGCTGATCCATGCTGCCATTTACCGTGATGCGATTTGGTAATCCTGCTTGTAAGCGCGCCAATAAATGATCCCGCAATGCGGTCAATGCAGCCTGTTCAGATTCCATCAGCATCGCGGCGCATTTTGCTGCCATGCCCAATCCAACCGCAAGCGGGGTTGGGATTGTTCCCGCGCGCAGCCCGCGTTGCTGCCCGCCCCCATCAATTAAGGGGATAAGATTAACCTTCATCGCCCCTGTTTGGTTTGCGCGCCCGCGCATATATAATGCGCCAATTCCTTTTGGACCATAGATTTTATGCCCCGATATGCTTAATAGATCAATTCCATCCGCTTCAACATCCAGCTTGATTTTGCCAAAGGCTTGGGCGGCATCGGTATGAAACCATGCGCCAACCTTGTGGGCAAGATTGGATAATTCACGCAAAGGATAAATCGTGCCAATTTCATTATTGGCAGCCATCACAGATAGCATCGCCGTATTTGGCGTTAGGACGGATTTAAGCTTTGCTAAATCAATGCCGCCATCAGGTTCAATCGGCAGGATCGTCACCGCAATCCCTTGCTGTTCAAGCGCTTTTGCGCTTTGCAGCACACATTTATGCTCGCTTGCAAAGGTCACAAGATGGTTGCGCTGTGCTGCGCCCGAATCGGGTTGTGCCGCGCGCCACAAGCACCCACCTTTTAACGCCATATTATTTGCCTCGCTCGCGCCAGAGGTAAAAAGAATATCGCGCGGGCGCGCATTGATCAGCCCCGCAATCGCTTGTGCCGCCTGATCCACCGCTTTGGCAGCTGCCCAACCGGCCGCATGGCTGGTTGAATGCGGATTGCCAAATTCCGCACGCCAATAGGGCATCATCGCTTCCACCACCTGTTGGTCGCAAGGCGTGCTTGCCATATGATCAAGATAAATCATGGGATCGCTTGTCATTCTAAATCATGCTTTGATAGGCAGCAATGATATGATCAAGGCTGTTTTGATCTGTGCCGCTGCCAAAGGAAAAGCGAATCGCACATTCTGCAAGTTCAGGGCTATAGCCTTGCGCGATCAACCCATCATTCGCCCCAAGCTTACCAGAAGAGCATGCAGCCCCCGCCGAGACCATTACCCCCAATAAATCAAGCGCAATTAATTGTTGCTGCGCGGGATGATTCGGGGTTAAGACCAAGCTGGTATTGGGCAAACGCGGTGCAGCCGCCCCCACAATCTCAATATCAGGGTTTTGTGCGGATATTGCGGTTTCAAATGCGGCTTGAAGTGCGGATAATCGCGCGCTTTCTTGCGGCTGATGCGCCAAAGCATGGTTAAAAGCGTGATGAAGCGCAATGATGCCAATTAGATTTTCTGTGCCAGCGCGCTGCCCGCGCTCTTGCCCGCCGCCTTTCAGCAAGGGTTTTAAAAATTCAGGCTTATAGATAATCAGCGCGCCAGCCCCCGCCAACCCGCCAAGCTTATGCGCAGATAGGTTTAAGCTGGTAAGCTTCCCCGCCTTACCAAGCGCAATGATATGATCAAGCGGAATGCGCCCGATTGCCTGCACCGCATCAATATGCAGCTGGCAATGATGGGCTGCAACCAATTCTGCAACCGCCTCAATATCTTCAATCACGCCCGTTTCATTATGCGCCCATAGACAATATACCCACGCAGGGTGATCCAGCTGTTCAAGCTGCTTTTGCAATAGATCACGCTTGATTTTGCCATCGCGCCCAACCTCAATCGCGGTTACAGCGGGTTCTTTTAAGCAAAAGCGCAGTGAATCATGGGCGTTTTTTGTGATCAATCGCGGGCAATCACGCCCCAGCATCAATGCATGATTATTGGCCTCGCTGCCGCTGGAGGTAAAGATCACGCGATCAGGGCGCAATTCAAATGCAGCTGCTAGGCTGGATCTTGCCTGTTCAATCAGCGCGCGGCTTTGCTGTCCGGCTTGATGCGGGCTGGAGGGGTTTGAAAGCGGCTGTGCAGCCTCAAACAACCCCGTTAAGCGCTGCTTGACCGCTTCAAGCAAGGGCGCGCCAGCATTATAATCCGCATATATTGGAGCGTTCACGATCTTAATATCCACCATGATTTATGATTTGTGATGTTATTTTTGTAAATAAGGATGATCCGCTATTTTGCAAGCTTTAGGCAATGCGGTCAATCTGTTCAAAGCTTAAATCGCCAGGGATTACCGTGATCGGCACAGGCAAGGCATTTCCGTTACGCCCCAAAAAATGATTTAAAATCGGACCTTGTCCATCTGTTTTATTGTTGGAACTATGATTTGCACCCAGCACCACGATTGAAATGGTTTGATCTTCTTTTAATAAGTTCAGCATGGCTTGCGGCTTGTCGCCTTCGCGTGCGATCATTTCGGGCATCTCGCCCGTGATTTTCTTTGCCTTCATCGCAACCTCTTGCAAGCGCGCCGTCGCCTGTTCTGCGCCTTCTTGTTGAATCATCGATTCAACCCCCAGCCAATGGGAATATTCGGGCGGCTCTTGAATGTAAAGAAGCACCAGCGTGCCGCCTGTATGTTTTGCCCGCAGCGCCGCATAATGCAGTGCTTTAAACATTTCATCGCTATCATCAACAACCACAAGAAATTTACGCATGATTTATCACCCTCCAAATGAATTTATGGCATAATTACAAGCAAAATGCAAATCACGCAAGATCACAAAACATAATTATGGCTGGTTTAAGTGGGGGTGGGGGCTTGAGGATCACAAATAAAATAAGGATCACAAATAAAATGAGGATCAAAAATAAAATGGTGGGCCCGGCAGGATTTGAACCCGCGACCAAACCGTTATGAGCGGTCCGCTCTAACCGACTGAGCTACAGGCCCTTATTTTTATGATTTCGTGCTTCAATATCAGCTTTTATGATGTTTTTCAAAGTAAAAATTCACCCAATATAAAGTTGATCTTTATGCAAAGATTGATTATGAATGGATTTAATTATACGATAAAATGCAAAATAAATAAGATATATCCTGAATATTATTTAGGGGAAGAAATATAATGTTTGTTCGGATCTACAAAACTCCAAAATCGGCAATGCAATCGGGGCGCGGCAATAATGATGATTGGGTGGTTGAACCTGCAACCAAGCAAGCTTCCACGCCAGGGGCGCTTATGGGCTGGGTTGGCGGCGGATCGACGCTTAACCAGATCAAGCTTAATTTTGATAGCAAAGCCCAAGCCGTTGATTATGCGGTTAAAAACGGTTTATCCTATGAAGTGATTGAGGAAAATAAGCGCATCGTAAAACCCAAAGCCTATGCCGATAATTTTGCATATTCGCGTGCGAAACCCTGGACTCACTAAAAGCGACTCATTAAACGGGACTCACTAAAAGCGACTCACTAAAAGCGATGCATTCGTAAAATCAAAGAAATATTAAAAGAATTGATTATGACCATGACCATGACAAAGCATCTTTTTCCAAAATTATATATCATAATGATGGTTGGCATATTTGCAATTTTGCCATATGCGAATGCGGGGCAGCGCATTTCATCCCAAGATGCGGTTGCCTTCATTCAAGCCTTATCCGATCAAGCCGAGCCTATTTTAAAATCAGGCACGGTGAAAGACAAGGAACGCCGCATTTTATTTGCTGATTTTATTGAAAATCATTTCAGCTTTCCAAAAATTGCAGCCTTTACGCTTGGCAGAGAATGGCGCAATATTGACGAGGGTCAACAAGAAAACTATGTGGATATTTTCAAAACCTATACGATTTTAATCAATTCGGCGCGCATTAATGATTTTAACGCTGCCACGATTGAGGTTTTGGGCAGCCAAGAATCTGGAAAATTTGATCAGCTGGTTAAAACCTTATGGATAGAACAAGGCATGGATAACCCCGTGCCAGTGCTATGGCGCGTACGCCTTGTAGATGGCACCCCGAAAATTCTGGATGTTGCGATTGCGGGGCTGTCGATGGCGCAAACCCAGCGCGATGAATTTCAATCTGTGTTATCCAATTCAGGATTTGATGGACTAACGATTCAGCTTGCCAATAAAATTTCCCAATTACAACAGAATCATTAATCCATATCCCTTTCCCCCCTTATTAACCTTAAATGGAAGTAAAATGATTCCAGATCATCACAAGAAGCAAGACAATATAAAAGTGCCAAAAGTTGGCGTTGTCTCGCTTGGCTGCCCCAAAGCATTGGTGGATGTTGAGCGGATTTTAAATCAAATGCACGCAGAGGGCTATGTGACGGTTCCCGATTATCAAGCTGCGGATATTGTGCTGGTCAATAGCTGCGGTTTTATTGATAGTGCAAAGCAAGAAACCCTGTCGAGCATAGCAGAGGCGCTGGACGAAAATGGCAGGGTGATCGTTACGGGCTGCATGGGAGCAGACCCTGAATCCATTTTGGCGGTTCATCCAAATGTGCTTGCCGTTGTTGGTCCCAGCGATACAAAAGGCGCGATGCAGGCGCTTCATGCGCATTTGCCGCCCGCGCATGATCCCAAATATGATCTTGTCCCTCCGCAAGGGGTTAAGCTTACGCCGCAGCATTATGCTTATTTAAAATTATCGGAAGGGTGCAATAATCATTGCAGCTTTTGCATCATTCCCAGCTTTCGCGGCAGGCTGGCATCGCGCGATGCCGCCAAGATCCTGTATGAGGCGGAACGGCTGGTGGATCATGGCGCAAAAGAATTATTGGTGATTTCCCAAGATACAGGCGCTTATGGGGTTGATTTAAAATATCGCCCATCCAATTTCCATGATGAAGCGGTGCGCGCCCATATTGTTGATCTTGCAAGCGCGCTAGGAAAATTGGACGCATGGATCAGGCTGCATTATGTCTATCCCTATCCCCATATTGATAAGCTTGTGCCATTGATGGAAGACGGGTTAATTTTACCCTATCTGGATGTTCCCTTTCAACATGCCAGTGTTAAAGTGCTAAAGGCGATGCGCCGTCCTGCGGATCAGCATAAAACCTTGGAGCGGGTGCAGGCATGGCGCAATATTTGCCCTGAACTTACCATTCGCTCAACCTTTATTGTTGGATTCCCAGGCGAGGGCGAAGATGAATTTAATGAATTGCTGGATTGGTTAAGTGCCGCCCAGCTTGACCGTGTGGGCGCATTTGCGTTTGAAGCGGTGGATGGCGCGCCTGCAAGTCTGCTTGAAGATCAAGTGCCAGAAGAAATAAAACAAGATCGGCTGGAACGCTTAATGGCGCATCAACAGACCATATCGGCAGCGCGTTTGCGCAAAAAAGTTGGAACGGATGTTGCGGTGATTATTGACGAAATTAAGCCTGATGGCAGCATCATTGGGCGCACCGCACAAGATGCCCCCGAAATAGATGGAATTATTCATTTGAAAACAAATCATTCCACCCTATATGATGAACAGATCGCAATTGGTCAAGTCGTTGCAGCAAGGGTTACCGCAAGCGATGCGCATGATCTTTGGGGCGATATTTTATAAATTTAATGTAAGCGTTGCATATCATGCCCTATAGCCAAACCACCGATAAAATTGAAATTATGGTTGAACCTTTCTTCCTAGAAGATCGCTCCAGCCAAGAGCAATCAATCTATGTATGGGCATATCAAGTGCAAATCATCAATCATGGCGCAGAAAATATTCAGCTGATCAGCCGCTTTTGGCGCATTACCGATGGGCGCGGCCATGTTGAAGAAGTTGAAGGCGAGGGTGTTGTGGGCGAACAGCCCATCATCAAACCAAAACATATTTATCAATATGCAAGCGGATGCCCATTAAAAACCGATTCAGGCATTATGAGCGGACATTATGTGATGGTTGATGCTAATCATAAAGAATTTAAAGTTGAAATCCCAGCATTCTCTTTGGATTGCCCATGGGATGAAAAAAGCATTCATTAGAATTATCACAGATGGTTAGAATTATCACAGATGGCACACCCTGATTCAGATCAAATCATAAATGCGGTTAAAACCCTGATTGCTTATGCAGGGGATGATCCAGAACGCGAAGGGGTCGTGGATACCCCATCGCGGGTTCTATCAAGCTATGGCGAGTTATTTAAAGGCTATGCCCAAAATGGCATTGACCATTTGACCCATAATCGGCGCAGCAATCATTCTTTATCTTCGGCTGCCATTAATAATGATCCTGATTTGGAAACCGTAAAATATTTAAACCATATTCCCTTTTATTCTTATTGTGAACATCATATGCTGCCCATCATTGGTCATGCGCATATTGCTTATTTGCCAAATCAGTGGCG
Organism: Alphaproteobacteria bacterium; assembly: GCA_045106055.1. Lineage (GTDB taxonomy): Bacteria > Pseudomonadota > Alphaproteobacteria > CBDDJK01 > CBDDJK01 > JBGCED01. The sequence continues at coordinate 1,134 of JBGCED010000061.1, read as the reverse complement.
CTTGGGCAGTGAAAGCCTGATTGATCTGCTGGAAATTTATGCGCGCAGGCTGCAAATCCAAGAAAAAATGAATGCCCAAATTGCGGATGATATTCAAACCGCATTGCAGCCTTATGGGGTTGGGGTCGTGATTAATTCGGTGCATCATTGCATGGCATTGCGCGGGATTAAGAAAAAGCATGTCAATATGCTAACCCATCACTTCACAGGCATTTTCAAAACCAACCCCAAGCTGCAAGCGCATTTAATCAAACGGCTAAATGCTTAAAAATTAACTTGCAAAAGTAACGGGGCAGGATTAAAGATAATTCAAAAGGGGCCGTAGCTCAGCTGGGAGAGCGTCGTGTTCGCAATGCGAAGGTCAGGGGTTCGATCCCCCTCGGCTCCACCAATCCCACAGCCAATTACAGCATTTTGATTTTTTGGCAAGCTTCATTTGGTCGCCAATTTCAAAACCATTCTTGGTTTAAGGAGTGGAATTTAAGCATAAATTTTTGCCGCACGCGTTTCAAATGCGTGAATCATCTTGGCAATGGCTTCGTTAAAAACATAGCCAAGCAGGCGATCCAGCAGCGCGTTTTTAAATTCAAAATCAATCGAAAAATCAACGATGCAGCCCGCCATACCATCATTGCGGGGCTTGAATTTCCATTTGCTGTTCAGGCTTTTAAACGGCCCATCAATATATTGAACATCAATTTCATAAAGGTCTGGATTGCAATTCACGATGGTTACAAAATGTTCCGTATAAAGCTTGAACCCGATTTGCAGATCGGCATAGATGATGCCATCTTTACGGCTTTTAATCCGCAACGCCCTGCACCATGGCAGAAATTCGGGGTATTTTTCAATGTCTTTCACCAGATCAAACAGTTGATCTTGGCTATAAGGCGTTTGGCGTGTTTCTTGATGATGATACATGGGATTTATTTACGCGAATTTAAAATAAAAATCAATCATGCAGCCACAAGAAAAGACTGTATTAATTTACGCGTCTTGGCATAATCAGGATGTTGCTGAATGCCGCCAAAATCCATCCGCGCCTCAAGGCTAAATTCAGGATCTATTCTGGTTAACACAGATGCGGGCGGCTTGGATAGAATGTAAATCACCTGCCCAAGCATCATCGCTTCA
>JBGCED010000060.1:0-7058 GCA_045106055.1 Alphaproteobacteria bacterium | reverse complement strand
GATGGCATTATTGATCCGCGCCATTCAAAAGCTGGTCATTAAGGATGTGGTGCTTTATGCTGATCAAAAATTAACCGCAACCAAGGGTGCAATAGAAAATAATCGCAAAACCCCTTAAAATATGGCACAATCTAGGCGTGGCGTTTGAACGCCAAAAGCCTATTTTTAATGGGCTTTTGAAATAATATGGAATTTAAAGGCACAAGCGTGCCTCGCCGCTAGTGCGGCGTAAGACTGCGTGGCGTTTGAACGCCAAAAGCCTATTTTTAATGGGCTTTTGAAATAATATGGAACCCGAATGAAATCAAAACCGTTAAAATTTATGCTTAAATTGCTGCTGTTCCTGTCATCGGTGGGGGTGGCGGGGGTGCTGGTGGCGGGGGCGGGGCTGGTTGCCATTGTCTATCATTATGGCAAGGATTTGCCCAATCATGCGCAATTAACCGATTATCAGCCTCAAACATCTACGCGTGTGCATGCAGGTGATGGCAGCTTGATGGGCGAATTTGCGATTGAAAAACGCGTATTCGTGCCGATTGAGGCGATCCCGCAGCAAGTTTTAAACGGGTTTGTTGCCGCCGAAGACAAGAATTTTTATACCCATCACGGGGTTGACCCGCTTGCGCTTGCGCGTGCGGTGATTATGAATGTGATCTATTATTTTGAGGGGCGGCGGCTGATTGGCGCATCCACCATCACCCAACAGGTCGCAAAAAACTTTCTATTGACCAATGAAGTTTCCATCAACCGCAAAATCAAAGAAGCGATCTTGGCGATTCGGATTGAGCGCTCGCTTGGCAAAGATCAAATTATGGAGCTTTATGTTAATGAAATTTACCTTGGGCTGGGGGCTTATGGGGTTGCTGCTGCGGCGTTGGTATATTTTGACAAAAGCCTTGATGAGCTTGAAACCCATGAAATTGCCTATTTGGCGGCGCTTCCAAAAGCGCCCAGCAATTATCACCCCGTCAGGCAGCGCGCATCGGCAACGGGGCGGCGAAATTGGGTGTTGCAGCGCATGGAACAAGAAAAATTTATTTCCATGGCGCAAATGACGGAATCCTTGCAAAAGCCCTTGATTAACCAAGTATTGGGCGCAGAGCCTGGCATTAAAGCCGACCGTGTTGAAGCGGAATATTTTTTAGAACAGGTCAGGCGCGAATTGCTGAACCGCTTTGGGGAAAATGGGCTTTATCGCGGCGGATTGTCAGCGCGAACTTCGCTTGATCCGTTTTATCAGGGGCTTGCGCGCAATGCTTTGCGGCGCGGCTTGATTGAATATGATCGCCGCCATGGCTATCGCGGTGCGCTGGAACAGCTTGATCTGGATCAACTGCAAGCTGCAGGAACAGGCTGGCAAAGCGCATTATCCCAAGTGTCGCGCCCGCTTGGCAATCCAGGCTGGAATATGGCGATTGTGCTTGATGCACAAGAACAATATGCGCAAATTGGCTTGCTGGATGGATCGCAAGGCACGATCTTATTAAACGGGCTTGGCTGGGCAAGAACCGCGCTTGGCAAGCCAGAGGCAGGGCTTGGGCCTCAAATTAAATCTGTGCGTGCCGTGATGCAGCGCGGCGATGTGATCTTGGTTGAACCCCTAGCGGGGAATCTTGTCGCGGACCATCTTGTCGCGGGCAATGAACAGGATCAATCCCAGCATATTTATGCCTTACGGCAAATCCCCGCGATTAATGGCGCAATCATCGCGCTTGACCCGCATACGGGGCGCATTCTGGCGATGGTTGGCGGGTTTAATTTTGATGCCAGCGAATTTAACCGCGCGACCCAAGCCATGCGCCAAACAGGGTCTGCGATCAAGCCCTTTGTCTATTTGGCAGCCCTTGAAAAGGGATTAACCCCCGCAACCATTATTCTGGATGCGCCCTTTGTGCTGGATCAAGGGGGGAATTTGGGCAAATGGAAGCCGTCTAATTATTCCAATATTTTCTATGGCCCAAGCTTGATGCGAATTGGGGTTGAAAAATCCAGAAACCTAATGACGGTGCGCCTTGCGCAAGCGGTGGGCATGGATGCCGTTAGCGAGGTCATGGGCAGATTTGACATTATTGAAAATATGCCGCAGCAGCTGTCAATGTCACTTGGTGCGGGGCAAACCACCTTGATGAAGCTGGCAGCCGCCTATGCAGAATTGGTAAATGGCGGCAAGCATATTATGCCAAGCCTGATTGATCGTGTGCAGGATCGGCGCGGCAACACCATCTATCGCCATGATCAGCGCAGCTGTGTGAATTGCGAAAACCTGATCTGGCAAGATCAACTGCCGCCCAAGCTGCCCGATAACAGAACCCAATTAACCGATCCCATTCATGCCTATCAAATTGTATCCATGCTGGAAGGGGCGGTGCAAAGCGGAACGGGCATTCGCTTGAAAGCGCTTAATTTACCGCTGGCAGGAAAGACAGGCACAACCAATGAATCAAAGGATTCTTGGTTTATGGGATTTTCCCCTGATTTGGTGGTCGGGGTCTATACAGGCTTTGATACGCCAATATCGCTTGGTCGCCGCCCAAATGGCGCACAAGAAACAGGATCATCGGTTGCGCTGCCCGTATTTAAATATTTTATGGAGGAAGCCTTAAAAGATCAGCATCAAATCCCTTTTAGAACCCCCGCAGGCGTTAGAATTGTAAAAATTGACGCGGAAACAGGCGGGCTGCCAACCCAAATCAGCAAAAAAATCATCACCGAGAATTTTAAACCTGGCACCGAACCCACCACCGATCAGGGCAGCCTTTATGTTGGCGGTGCAACCAATCCCAACCGCCCCCAAAATCAAAAAATGCCGCTGGGTCTTTACTAGCACGCGCTGAGTTAGGCGGCTGTACCAGCACGCGCTGGCGTTGGGCGGCTTGACCAGCACGCGCTGGATTTTATTTAAATTGCATTTGCGTTTAAAATGCCCTATTGCTTAGAAATTACAAAACAACACAAAAATAAGGTATTATGGCAATGTTTGAAGTGGGATATGGTGCAGCGGTAATTGCGGGGCTTTTATCATTTCTATCGCCTTGTGTGCTGCCGTTGGTGCCGCCTTATTTATGCTATGTTGCGGGCATATCCTTAAAAGAACTTACCGAAGATGGCATTGATTCCCAAATGCGCCGCCGCATCATGCTAAGCGCGTTTTTATTCGTGCTGGGATTTACCACGGTATTTATGCTGCTTGGGGCAACCGCCAGCGCGCTTGGCAATTTGGTCACCGATTATGCAAGCATATTATCGCGCGTTGCAGGGGGCATTATCATTGTGCTTGGTCTGCATTTTATGGGTGTATTTAAAATTGGGTTTCTTTATAAAGAAGCGCGGTTTCAAGCCGATACAACGGGGCTGAAACAAAAGGGATTAAGCCTGATCGGCGCTTATTTGGTGGGGCTTGCCTTTGCCTTTGGCTGGACCCCTTGCGTTGGGCCTGTGCTGGCTGCGATTTTATTCATGGCAAGCGGCGGGGATACCATATCGCAAGGGCTGTGGCTGTTATTTGCCTATAGTGCGGGGCTTGGCATTCCCTTTTTACTGTCTGCTTATTTCGCTTCTCATTTCTTGAAATTCATGGCGCGGTTTCGCCAGCATCTTGGCAAGATTGAATTTGCCATTGGGCTTATTTTGGTCATCACAGGCGGGCTGTTCTTAACAGGCACAATGTCCAGCCTTGGCTTTATCCTGCTTGATCTATTTCCTGCGCTGGGCAAAATTGGATAATAAGGGATAAGTTTGTTACAATAAGCCCGCCAGATCGTGAAGGATGGCGGGGCTTTCTGGAATGCCAAAGCGCAGCCAGCTGCCATCCGACCAATCTTGATTATGGCTTATGGGGAAATGACGGCAATAAATGCCTGACGATAATAAATGCTGATGCAGTGCATCTGCCTGAGGATGGCGAATGGTTACAAATAAATCCGTGTGTCCAATGATTTCAATGTTTTTATCTTGAAACATCATGCGCAGCAAGCGGGTTTGGTGTGATAATTTTGCGCGCATGTGATGCTGCCAGCCCGTATCTTGATAGGCAGCTTTAGCAATCGCCAGCGCGGCGGTTGATACCGCCCAAGTCCCCAAGCGCGCGTTCAGCTTCAACGCCAAATCTGGGTTACAGATCATAAAGCCCAGCCTTACCCCGCCAAGCCCAAAAAACTTACCAAAAGAGCGCAAAATCACCAGATTATCCCATCTTTTAGCATGGGATATAAAGCTATGATCAAGATGGGGATCAATAAAGGCTTCATCAATGATCAATAGTCCGCCCGCTGCGCGCGCTTGATCTTGTAATTTATGTAATTCTGCTGCGGATGTGATTGCACCTGTTGGATTATCGGGGTTGATGATTGCAATATTTGCTGCCTTATCCAGATCATCATGGCGGCAATAGACATGATGCCCCGCCATGTTCCATGCCTTGCGGTGTTCTTGATAGCTTGGCGCGGCAATCCACAGGCTTGAATGCGCCCCAATACAATAAGGCAGCTGGCTGATCAGACTTTGCGTCCCCCCTGCAAGCACAATATTTGCAGGGGATAAGGCAGGGATATTGCCCAAATAGGTTAAGATCGCGTCAACCAGCCCCTCCATCTGCGCGCGCTGGGGCAAGCAGGTTAAATCCAGCTTGGCAAGAATCGGATGATAGGGATAGGGATAGGGCGAAATGCCCGTTGATAAATCAATCAGCTTGCTGCAAGCTGCAAGCGATAGGCTGGATAGATCGCCGCCATGCTCCATGGGCTTACAGCTTAGTCGCAAGCAGGGCAGGCTTGCGCGGCTTGATGTTGGATAATGCAATGCCGCCAAGCACCATCGCAAGCGAGACAAAATGATATAATTCCATGGGTTCGCCCAGCAAAAGAAAACCCATCAATCCCGCTGTAATCGGGGTTAAATAAAGGGTAAGCCCTGCAATCGCCGCACCAAGTGCATGGATCAAATATAAATATAATTTATAAGCCCCCAAAGAGGCAACCAAGGATAAGAACAGCACCAGCAGCATAGTGTTTAAATTAAACTGAGGCCAGCCAATGCTTACCCCCTCGGCAAGCATAAAGGGAAATAAGATAATCACGCCACCCGCAATCACTGCGCCCAGCTTTAAGGTTGCAGGCAGGGCAATCTGCCATTGCCCGCTCCAAATGCTGTAAAATGCCCAGCCAATGGCTGCCCCTAAAATCCATAAATCACCCGCGACAAAATCAATCGACAGCAAAGCCTGAAGCTGCCCTTTTGAAATGACCCACAACACCCCAAACAGTGCCATGATAATGCCAATCATCGCAGGTGCAGCAATCGGCTTTTGATAGAAAAAGCGCGCAATCAATAAAATAAACACAGGGGAAGCGGAATAGATCACGCCAATATTCACCGCGCTGGTGCTGTTTGCGCCAATATAGACAAATGCGCCGCATACGCCCATGCCCAGCCCGCCAAGCACCAGCAACCCAGTGCGGTGATGCCATATTTCTTTATAATGCTGGCAAAAGGGCGTGATGATGAAGGGGGTAAGGATCATTAATGCCAAGCTCCACCGCCAAAAGGCAAGCGCAATCGGCGGAAAATCGCCCGCAGCAAAACGCGCCGCAAGCATATTGGCACTGAATAAAAAGGGCTGGATAAGCAAAGCAATGCGCGCAAACATGATATGGATCAAGATCGGAGTTTAAAAAAATAAAGACCATAATATGATCCTTTTTGGTGTGCTTGTAAATAGACGAATCCGCCCTTAATATTTGCATGATTAATTTAAAAAATATGGATAAAATAATGCAGAAAATAATTGTGATCTTGGCAGCGGGGCTTGGAACCAGAATGGGCGGCAATATCCCCAAAGCACAGGTGGAAATTGCAGGAAAACCGATGATTTGCCATGTGCTGGATCGCGCCATTGCATTGAATGCCGATCAAATTATCATCACGCTTGGCGATGATATGGATCATTTACGCGATCTTGCCCGCAATTACTGCCCTAATGCCAAATTTGCCATACAAAAAGAACGCCTTGGCACGGGGCATGCGCTGGGAATTGCGCTTGAAGCGATAGAAAACCCTGATCAAATGGGCAGCTTGCTGGTGCTTTATGGCGACAGCCCATTTTTGCCGCTATCCTTGCTTGAAGCGATGCAGGGCGCGCTGCTTGATCAGGCAAGCGATTTGGTAGTGGCAGGCTTTCATGCAAGTGACCCAACAGGCTATGGGCGGCTTGTGCTGGATGAAGCGGGCGGTTTAAAGGCGATCATTGAACATAAGGAAGCCGATGATGACACCCGCCAAATCACCTTATGCAATAGCGGCGTGATGGGGTTTCAAACAAAATATGTGCGGGATTGGGCGCAGAAAATCCGCAATGACAATCAAAAGCGTGAATATTATTTAACCGATACGGCGGCGATTGCGCGGGCAGCGGGGCATAAATTAAGCGTTGCAACCGCAGATCACGCCTTGCTGCAAGGGGTGGATACGCCCCATGCCTTGATCATCGCCCAAGAATTTTGGCAGCAGCAAATGCGCGAAAGCCTGATTGCAAAAGGCGTTAAGATGGTTGCGCCGCATACTGTTTTTCTGCACCATGATACCGTGGTTGAAGCGGGTGCAACGCTTGAACCTTATGTGATTTGCGGGGAAGCGGTAACCATTAAGGCGGGGGCAAATATTCGCGCCTTTAGCCATTTAGAGGGCGCAACCATCGGTGAAAATGCCCAGATCGGGCCTTATGCCAGATTGCGCCCTGGTGCAGAGATTGGCGAATCCGCACGGATTGGCAATTTTGTTGAGGTTAAAAAGGCGGTGCTTGAACAAGGCGCAAAGGTCAATCATTTAAGCTATATTGGCGATGCGATCATTGGCGCAGCTGCAAATATTGGCGCAGGCACAATTACTTGCAATTATGATGGGGTCAATAAGCATAAAACCAAGATCGGCGCGGGCGCATTTATCGGATCAAATAGCGCGCTGGTTGCCCCTGTTGAAATTGGCGCGGGCGCGATTGTCGGCGCAGGATCAACCATCACCAAAACCGTTAGCGATCACGCCCTTGCCATTTCCCGCACCCCCCA
>JBGCED010000059.1:0-23772 GCA_045106055.1 Alphaproteobacteria bacterium | reverse complement strand
CTTAAAACAGGGCTGGCAGCAGGGGCTGGATTGGGCGGCATGGCGGTCACTGGCGGTGTGCTGCGTGCGGATCAAAAGCCTGATCCTGCAATTATGAATTTGCCCGATTGGCAGCATTATTTGGGCGATCCCGTGGATGCTGCACCTTATGGGATGCCATCTTCTTATGAACGCGATGTTATTCGCCGCAGCGTGCCATGGTTGACCGCTGATCCGATTTCATCGGTTAATTTTACCCCCATTCACGCGCTTGACGGCTTTGTAACCCCAAATGGCATTTGTTTTGAACGCCATCATGCAGGCGCGATTGATGTTGATCCAACACGCTATCGCTTGATGATCCACGGCATGGTTGAAAAGCCGCTTGTCTTTACAATCGAAGATTTAAAGCGATTGCCGCGCGTTAATAAATTTTATTTTCTGGAATGCGCCGCCAATAGCGGTATGGAATGGCGCGGTGCGCAGCTAAATGGCGCGCAATTCACCCATGGCATGATCCATTGCGTTCATTATAGCGGCGTTAAATTATCAACGCTGCTGGATCAATGCGGGGTAAAACCCAAAGGGAAATGGCTGCATGTTGAAGGCGGGGATGCGTCTGGCATGAATCGTTCTGTGCCGATTGAAAAGGCAATGGATGATTGCTTGATTGCCTTTAGCATGAATGGGGAAGCGCTTCGCAAAGAACAGGGCTATCCCGCGCGGCTTGTGCTGCCAGGCTGGGAAGGCAATATGTGGATCAAATGGATTCGCCGCATTGAAGTTGGTGATCAGCCATGGCATGCGCGCGAGGAAACATCAAAATATACGGATTTGATGGCAAATGGCAAAGCGCGGCGTTTTACATGGCCGATGGATGTAAAGTCGGTCATCACCGCGCCAAGCCCGCAAAATGAAAGTGTAAAACATAAGGGGCAGAATATCATTAGCGGGCTTGCTTGGTCTGGTCATGGTAAGATCAGCCGCGTGGATGTCACGCTTGATGGCGGGAAAAATTGGCATCAAGCCGAATTGCCAGGCCCTGTTTTGGATAAATGCCTCACCCGTTTTTATTTTAATTTTGACTGGAATGGCGATTCTATGCTGCTGCAATCGCGCGCTTATGATGAAACAGGCGCAATTCAGCCCACAAAGGATCAGCTGCGCCAAGTGCGGGGTGTGAATTCAATCTATCATAATAATGCCATTCAAACATGGCTTTTATCAGCAAATGGAGTGGTGGAAAATGTTGAAATTAGCGGTTAAATATGGTGCATTATGCGTGATTGGCATTGGCTGCATTGCCAGCCTTAGCACTGTAAATGCAGAGGATTACGGGCTGGGGCGCACAGCATTGCCCGCAGAAATTGCCCATTGGGATATTGACATTCGCCCTGATGGGATGGGACTTCCTGTGGGCAGTGGCAGCGCCAATGATGGGGAAACCTTGTTTGAAGATAATTGCGCCAGCTGCCATGGTGATTTTGGCGAAGGGGTTGACCGCTGGCCTGTGCTTGCGGGCGGGCATGACAGTTTGAAATCCGAACGCCCTGTAAAAACAATTGGTTCTTATTGGCCTTATGCTTCGACCCTGTTTGATTATATTTATCGGGCAATGCCGTTTGGGCATTCTCAATCTTTGACCGCAGACGAGGTTTATGCGATCAGCGCCTATATTTTGGTGATGAATGATGTCATTGATGATTGGGATTTGGCGCTTGATCAAGATAATTTTGCGCAAATTGAGATGCCGAATGTTGATAATTTCTATGATGATGACCGCCCTGATATTCCAAATTTAAAAGATGGTGCGCCTTGCATGCAAAATTGCAAAGCAAAGGTTGAAATTACAGGCCGTGCAATGGTGCTGGATGTCACGCCAGACGAAGATGTCACCGCTGGCATGTCGGTTGATTGATCGCCATGATGAAAAATATCGGAATATTATGCTGCTTGATTTTAACCCTATGTGCGGGCATTAAGCAAAGCCTAGCAGAAGAAGTGCGTTTGAACATTAAAAATCTATCTCATGGTGATTTTAATGCGATTGGCGAATTAACACTCCCTGAAAATGACGGGGCAGCCGGTCAAGGCAAATTGGTCTTAATCACCCATGGCACTTTGGCGCATCACGCAATGGAAATCATCGCAAATGCGCAAGCCTTGCTGGAAGAAGAGGGGATTGCATCGCTTGCAATCAGCCTTTCCTTAGGCGTGAATGATCGGCGCGGGCTTTATGATTGCAATCAGCCTCATCAGCATACGCATGAGGATGCACAGCACGAAATTGCAGCGTGGCTGGATTGGCTTGGCAGCGCTTACCCCCAATATGATCAGGTTTTTATGATGGGGCATAGCAGGGGCGGCAATCAAACCGCCCAATATCTGGCGAATTTTGACCATAATCAGGTGAAGGGCGGCATCTTGCTTGCGCCCATGATTTGGGAAGGGCAAAGCGCCGCGCAGCAGCAACGGCTTAGCAAGATCAAGGGAAATTCCCCCAGCGATATGCAGCCTGTTGATCAGCTGCTATATTGCCCAGATGCGGTTGCAAGCGCGCTTGCCATTCACTCTTATAATGCGGATGATCCAAATCTTGATACGCCAAGCTTGCTCAATCAGGTTAAAAAACCAGTTTTAGTCATTGCAGCAGCCGATGATAATGTGGTAAAACAGCTTGAAAATGCGGTAAGGACGCGCACCCAGAATGATCTGGTGGAAATGGTCAGCATTATGGATGCCGATCATATGTTTCTTGATTTTTACATTGAAGATGCAATGGTTGAGGCTGTTGAATTTATCAGCAATCATTAATTTTTTTATTTTAACCCAACCCATATTTAAGGAAGTTTAACCGATGAGAAAGATTATTTTTTTAGGGCTTGCCATGCTTGCGATTGGCAGTTTTTCACTTCAAAATCAAGCTGTTGCAGCGGACGCTGCAAAGGGAAAGCGGGTTTTCAACAAATGCAGAGCCTGCCATGATGTTGGCGCAAAAGACAAGGTTGGTCCCCATCTTCAAGGGATTTTTGGGCGCACCGCTGGCGCAGTTGACGGGTTTAAATATTCAGCAGCCATGAAAGATTCGGGCATTGTGTGGGATGAAACCACGATTGCAGCATATATGAAAGACCCCAAAGGCTATATTAAGGGAAACCGCATGGCATTTAACGGACTTCGCAAAGATGCAGATATTGAAAATTTAATCGCCTATCTGCTTGAAGCAACCCAGTAATTTTTTTCTTTCCTTTTGAATCGCTGCTTACCTAAAGTTAGGTTTGTAGCCTTTAAAATAACCCCAACCCTCAAAATGGTTCATGCATTTTGAGGGTTGGGGTTATGCAAATTGAATAAAGGGTTTGACAAATTGGTTATAATTCTATTTTAAATGTCCTATTCATATTTTGGAATGAAAATATCCCCCCACATCATAAATTAGGAGATTAGGCGGCATGGCACGCGTTACCGTTGAAGATTGTATTGAAAAAGTTCCAAATCGGTTTGACCTTATCTTGCTTGCGGCCCAGCGCGGCAGGGATATTGCGGGCGGTGCGTCTATTCTTGTTCCGCGTGATGAAGATAAGAACCCTGTGCTTGCACTGCGCGAAATTGCGGATGCTGACCTTGATTTGGACGGATTACAAGCATCTGTCATTAATAATTTGCAGCGTTACCGCGACCGCGATGAACCTGAATTATTGGATGATGATGAAGCATTTGAAACTTCAATGGTTGAAGGCGGAGAGTTTGATAACGCGCTGTCCGAAGAAGATATTTTAAAAGCGTCCAAAGATGAAGATGATCAAGATGACGCAATGGATGCGATGCTGGATGATTTGAATGATGAATTGCTTGGCGGCGATGATGCTTCGGCAGATGGCGATTCGAAGATGGATGGCGCGCAATTTGATGATGTTGATCCTGATGGCGACGAAGCATAATCTTTTTAAAAAAAGAATTTAAAAAATTAAGGGCAGAAGATGATGCAAACAGAATTGGGCATCAGCAAGCAAGAATTGCAGAAAATTGCAACAGATTCAAATGCTTGGCCTTTTGTTGAAGCCAGAAAGCTGGTGGATCGCTATCAAAAAGCGCCGCCTGAAAAGGGTTATGTTCTGTTTGAAACGGGTTATGGCCCTTCGGGGCTTCCCCATATTGGCACTTTTGGCGAAGTGCTTAGAACCACCATGGTCAGGAACGCATTTCACGCATTAAGCGACATTCCAACCAAGCTGATTTGCTTTTCAGATGATATGGACGGGTTACGCAAAGTCCCCACCAATGTGCCAAATCAAGCCATGTTACATCAACATATTGGCAAATCCCTATCTGCTATTCCAGATCCGTTTGAAAAATATGAAAGCTTTGCCCAGCATAATAATGCCCAATTATGCTCATTCTTGGATCAATTTGGCTTTGATTATGAATTTGCATCATCCACCGAATATTATAAATCGGGGCGGTTTGATCAAGGCTTGCTGGATATGCTGAAAGTCTATGATTCGGTAATGAAGATCATGCTTTCTTCGTTGCGCGAAGAGCGGGCATCAAATTACAGCCCCTTTCTGCCCGTTGATCCCATATCGGGCGTTGTGCTGCAAGTGCCTGTGACCGCTTGGGATTATGATCACGGCACAATCACTTATCAGCGTGATGATGGCGAATTGATCACAACCAAGGTGACTGGCGGAAATTGTAAATTGCAATGGAAGCCTGATTGGGGGATGCGCTGGCATGTGCTGAAGGTGGATTATGAAATGTCGGGCAAGGATTTGATTGATTCGGTTAAATTATCCTCCAGAATCAGCAAAGCGCTTGGCACACCGCCGCCCGAAGCCTTTACCTATGAATTATTCTTGGATCAAAATGGCGAAAAAATATCAAAATCGCGCGGAAATGGGCTTTCCATGGAAGATTGGCTGCGTTATGCGCCCTCGGAATCCTTATCCTATTTCATGTATGTTAAGCCGCGCGCAGGCAAAAGATTATATTTTGATGTGATCCCTAAAAATGTGGATGAATATCAAAGCCAGCTTGCAGCCTATAAGGGGCAAACGCCAGAACAGCAGCTTAACAATCCCATTTGGCATATTCATAATGGCATTCCAGATTTTGATCATGAATCGCCGCTAAGCTTTAGCCTATTGTTGAATTTGGTCGCAGCTTCAAACAGCAAAGATCGGGATATTTTATGGGGATTTATCTCGCGCTATTTAAAAGATGCCAGCGCGGACACCCATCCAAAATTGGATCAGCTGGTGGGGTTTGCCATTCAATATTATCAAGATTTTATTCTGCCCCATAAGCAATATCAAAAGGCCGAAGGGCGCGATCTTAAAGCCTTAACCGACTTAAAGGCGCAATTATCAGGGCTGGATGATGATCAGCGCAATGATATCGACGCGGTGCAGAATCTGGTATATGCTGTTGGCAAAGCACATGAATATGATAATTTGCGCGATTGGTTTAAGGCGCAATATATGATCTTGCTGGGTCAGGAACAAGGACCGCGACTTGGCAGTTTCTATGTCATTTACGGCATTGACCGCACGATTAATATGATTGATGATGCGCTTAACCGCGCCGCTTAATGTTAAAGCAATATAATTTTAACGCAAATTTGCAATCAAGCAAGCGATCAGGATTTACAGCATGATGGCGGATGATAATCAGGATGAAAAACCAGCATTAACCGACGAGCAGGTCGCAGATTTAATGATGCAAGAAGCGATGGCAGGAGAGCCTGGGAGCGATGCAGAATCGCAGGAAACGGATCGGGTGGAGCTTAGCGAAGAAGAGCGCAAGGCAATCCGCAGCCAAGCAGGGGAGGGCAAAGCCTTTGAGGAAATCCCCGTTGAGGTTAGCGCGATTTTGGGCACAGCAGATGTTGAAATTGTGAATTTGCTAAAAGTCGGACGCGGTGCAGTGATTGAACTTAATCGCACCTTGGGCGAGAAGTTGGAATTGCGTTGTCGCGGGCGGCGCATTGCCGAGGGTGAGATTACCATCAAGGAAAATAATAAATTGGCAATCAGCATCAGCCAAATGTTGCCACAACGCACCAGCGATGATGATTGATGATTAAAACCGCTCATACGCCACGAAGGCTTGACCCGCACTGGCGGATTGAGATTAAAACCGTTTAAAAAATAAAAAAGGCTTGATCATACCATGCGAATAAAATTAATGGCAATAAAATGGGCATTGCCTGTTTTGATGATGGGCTTGGTTGCAGGATGGGCGAATTTTGCTGCAGCCGAAGCTGAATTTAAGCTTAGAATGCATCAATTTTTGCCGCTGCAAGCCAATGTTCCAAAGAATATTTTGCAGCTTTGGGCGGATAGGGTTGAAGCCGATTCGGATGGGCGCATTGAAATTGTGCATTTCCCTTCCATGCAATTGGGCGGCAGAGCGCCAGAATTATATGATCAGGCGGTTGATGGCATTGCGGATATTATTTGGACGGTTGCGGGCTATACAGCGGGGCGGTTTCCGCGCACCGAAGTGTTTGAACTGCCCTTTATGATGCGCGATGCGGGGGCAACTTCGCGCGCTTTTTGGCAGTTAAGCCAGAAATATATGCAGGATGATGATTTTAAAGACACCCATATGCTGGCGGTTTGGGTGCATGGCCCTGGCATCATCCATTCACGCCGTCCGATTAATGCGATTGATGATCTGCGCGGGGTAAAATTGCGCGCGCCAACGCGGGTCACCACCATGCTGTTTGAATCGCTGGGCGCAGAACCAATTGCCATGCCCGTGCCTGCGGTAACCGAATCCTTATCACGCGGCGTGATTGACGCTGCGGTTATCCCGTGGGAAGTGACCGTTGCTTTGAAAGTGCCTGAATTGGTCAAGAACCATACGGAATTTAGCAACGCATCGCTTTATACCAACAGTTTTCTATTTGCAATGAACAAAGAAAGCTATGCAAGCCTGCCCCCAGAGCTGCAACAGGTGATTGATCAAAATTCAGGTGAGGAATTTTCAGCCTTTGCGGGCGCGCAAATGCAGCGCGATGATGTTCTATCGCGTAAAATTGCCGCCGAAGCTGGCAATAATATCATCACCCTAACCCCCGATCAGGTAAGTGTGTGGCGTGCTGCGGCGCAGCCCACCATTGATAGATGGCTTAAAGAAATGGATGATGCGGGCATGGATGGCACAGGCTTATATGATGAAGCCCGCGCCTTGATTGATTCAAATCAAACGGGATATTAAAGATATGAAAAAGTTGATTTTGCCGATTTTAATGATGGCAGGCATTGTTGCCCTATCCAATATATTGGTCGCATATCCTTTGCCTTATCAGCTTGCTGGGATTGATTTATCAAATTGGCTGACTTTTGGCGCATTTACCTATCCGCTTGCCTTTTTGGTAACGGATTTAACCAACCGCAGCTTGGGCGCAAAGGCAGCGCGCATGGTCATTATCCCAGGCTTTGTCACAGGCATTGCCTTGTCCTTATTGCTTGCAGATTTCAGAATTGCACTTGCATCAGGCACAGCCTTTATGCTGGCGCAGCTGCTGGATGTTAGCCTGTTTAACCGCATGCGCGCGATGGATTGGTGGAAAGCCCCCTTAATTTCATCGGCAAGCGCGTCTGTTTTGGATACGGGGCTGTTTTTCAGCCTTGCTTTTGCAGGAACGGCGGTGCCATGGGTTGGGCTTGCCATTGGTGATTTAATGGTTAAATTAGCGATGGCGTTAATTTTGCTGCCTTGCTTTTATTGGCTTAGCCAGCTTATTGGTGCGCGCCAAGCCCATCAGGCATAAATGATTGATGGATATTGATCAATTTGACTTTTCGCTGCCTGCAAATTTGATTGCGCGTTACCGCGCAAATCCGCCAAATTCTGCGAAATTACTGCATGTGCCAGCGCATAATGCCTCTTTTGGCGATTCAACCATTGCGAATCTAGCCGATTTTTTTGAAGCAGGTGAACTGATCATCTATAATGATTGCAAGGTGCTGCCCGCCCGCATCGGTGCATATCATCAGCCAAGCAGCAAAATCATGCTGACCTTTATTGAACGCATTGATGCAAATCAAGCGGGGCAAGATCATTGGCGCATATTGGCAAAGCCCGCGCGTAAGATTAAGGAAAATTTACCTTTAACGCTGGATGGCGGACTGCAAATCATGCCCCTATCCAAAGCAGAGGATGGATCGGTTGAAATTTCTGTGCCGATGGCGGAATATGATTTTTATGCCTATCTTGAAGCGCATGGTGCAATGCCGCTGCCCCCTTATATTGAATCTGCGCGTAAGCAGCATGGCGAACCTGTATCAGCCAAGCAGGATAAGGATGATTATCAAACCATCTTTGCAGCAAAGCAAGGCGGGGTTGCCGCCCCAACGGCAGGGCTTCATATTGATGAAGCGTTGCGCGATGCACTGATTGCAAAAAATGTCAGGCTGATGCCTGTTACTTTGCTGGTTGGGGCTGGCACATTCCTGCCCGTTAAGGTGCAAAATATTGAACATCATAAAATGCACCAAGAATGGGGCGAAGTGCCAAGCGATACCGCCGCTGCCATTCAAGCGCAGATCAAGGCAAAAGGCAAAATCACTGCGCTTGGCACAACCAGCCTTAGAATCATAGAAGCTGCCGCCCAAAGCCCGCAAGGCTTTGGTGCATTTAAAGGCAAAACCGATATCTTCATCACCCCAGGCTTTGAATTTAGCATTATTGATCGATTAATGACCAATTTTCATTTGCCAAAATCCACCCTGTTCATGCTGGTTTCCGCCTTTAGCGGGCTTGATCGGATGCAAGCGGCTTATCGCCATGCCGTGGCGCATGATTATCGTTTTTTTTCCTATGGCGATGCTTGTCTTTTAGAGCGCAGCAAATAGGATATTAAATTATGAGCCTGTCTTTTGAAGTTTTCACCGCAGACCCTATCTATCGCGCGCGCCTTGGCAAGCTTCATACCGCCCATGGCAGCATTGATACGCCCGCCTTTATGCCTGTTGGCACAGCGGCAACGGTAAAGGGAATGCTGCCCCAGCAAGTGAAGCAAACAGGCGCGCAGATTTTGCTTGGCAATACCTATCATTTAATGCTGCGCCCTGGTGCAGAACGCGTGCATGCGCTTGGCGGCTTGCATAAATTTATGAATTGGCCGCATCCGATTTTAACGGATTCAGGCGGGTATCAGGTCATGTCTTTGGATGCGCTGCGGGTGCTTAATGAACAAGGCGTTAAATTTAGATCCCATATTGACGGCAGCTATCACATGCTAACCCCAGAGCGATCCATTGAGATTCAGCATTTGCTGGATTCCAATATTACCATGGCATTTGATGAATGCACCCCCTATCCTGCCAGCTTTGGCACGGCCAGAAAATCCATGGAATTATCCATGCGCTGGGCAAAGCGCAGCAAGGATGCGTTTATTGACCGCGATGGCTATGGCTTATTTGGAATCGTCCAAGGCGGGATTTATGCGGATTTAAGAAAAGAATCTGCGCAGCATTTAACCAGCATTGGCTTTGATGGCTATGCGATTGGCGGGCTTGCGGTGGGCGAGGGGCATCGCTTGATGGTCGCATCGATTGAAGATACGATCATCCATCTTCCAGAAACCCATCCGCGCTATTTAATGGGGGTTGGAAAGCCCGTTGATTTGGTTGAAGCGGTTGCGGGCGGGGTTGATATGTTTGATTGTGTGCTGCCCACCAGATCGGGGCGCAATGGTCAGGCCTTTACCAAATATGGCGCGATTAATATTCGTAATTCGCGGTTAAAAGATGATTTATCGCCGCTTGAGGATGATTGTCCCTGTCTTGCTTGTAATTCTGATCAGGCAGCAAGCGACACGCCGCCTTTCAGCCGCGCTTATTTGCATCATCTGGTAAAATCAGGGGAAATGCTGGGCGGAATATTGCTAACCCATCATAATTTGACCTATTATCAGCGGTTGATGCAGCAAATGCGCGCCGCCATTAAGCAGCACGCATTTGATCGCTTTAGAACCGCTTTTTACCGCAATCAGCGCAGCATTAATGATCGTTAGAGTATCCTTGAGATGATTGCAAATAGCATGAGTGCCTTTAAGTAAAGCGCCTCTAAAGTGATCTTATGAAATCATCAATGTCGCTTTTGTGGCTGTTCCAGCTGGTGACCAAGCGAACGCCCAGCAATTCTTGCCCAAGCGCGTCTTTTATGCTGCCAATCGCGGGATAATCATAAAATTCATGCCCCGCTGCCCGTGCATTTGCCATGGATGCTGGCGATAAATAGGCAAAGATCATATTGGCTTTTGTGCTTGCGCCATGGGCAAGCCTTATGCTTGAATCTGTAAGCCGATGCGCTAAATATTGCGCCATTTGATTGGCGTGGCTTGCATTTTCAAGGAATAAATCATCTTGTAAATAGGCGATTAATTGCGCCGATAAATAACGCATCTTTGAAAATAAATGCCCGCCGCGCTTACGCATAAATCCAAGATTTGCGGTTGCTGCTGGCGTGAAGCTGATGATCAATTCCGCTGCCATTGCCCCATTTTTGGTCGCGCCAAAGCTTAACAGATCAATGCCCGCTTTCCAGCTCATTTCAGCGGGGGTGCAGCCAAGCACACATAGTGCATTTGAAAAGCGCGCGCCGTCCATATGCACCATCATGCCCGCTTCATGCGCCATATCGCTTAATGTCTTGATCGTTTCAAGCGAATAATGGGTGCCCATTTCGCTAAGCTGGGTTAGCGATAAAACCGCAGGCTGGGTGTGATGCACAACCCCGCGCCAACCCTTTGCCAATTCTTGCTTTAAGCCTTTAATTGTGATCAGCGCATCTGGGTCATAATCCACATGAATAAGGCTTGCACCGCCTGTATAAAATACGGGCGCACCGCATTCATCCACCTCTAAATGGGACAATTTATGGCAGTAAACACTGCCAAAGGCGGGGGTAAGCGCGCCAAGCCCGATTGCATTTGCCGCTGTGCCTGTCGCAACGGGCCAAATCTTAGCCGTTTCATGCTGGAATTTTGTGCGCACCAGCTGTTCCAATTCATGGGTAAAGCGATCATTGCCATAAGCCATTGCATCATCTGCATCCGCTTTTATAAGCGCATCCATGATTTTGGGGTGAACCCCGCTTACATTATCCGAGCATAAATTCATAATGTTATTATTCTGTCTGTTGAATTTCCAAGATGCCAATCAGTCCGCCATTATCCACGCGGCGTAAGATCATGCGTTCATCATTATCATCCGCGCCGTCAATATGTGTAAATATAACGCCGCCATCCACCCAAATCTCTAAAATTTCTTCGCCTGCTTGCAGTGTGATTTTTTGATTCCAAATCGGGGCATTTTGGGCATTAGAAATGGGGGGTTCCATGGGAAAAATCACAGCTTGTTCTGGGGGTTTTGCGCCAAGCTGGCGGCTTTTATCAATCATGCCCCACACCAGCAGGATAATGCCCAACACCAGCCCAAGGCTCATAAAAGCGACGGATGCTTTAACCAATTTTAAACCAGATGGTGACATATGCTTATCCTCCCCAACCACAAAGCGCCAATGCGCCATTCATCAATCCCATTAGCGGCGCAGCATAAAATTGCAAGATAAACACGCCAATCAGCGCGCAAAGCCCCCAATAAAGTGAATATTTTAAATATTTCATCGCACAATCTTGTGTCTTTTTTTTAAGTTGTCTTGGATAATCTAAGCCCGACAGGGGTTTCTTTTACCGGCCAATTGATCGCACAAGCGACAAGACCAAGTGCAATCATCACCATCCATGCTGCATCATAATTGCCTGTTAAATCATATAAATAGCCGCCCATCCATACCCCAGCAAACGATCCAAGCTGATGGACAAAAAATACGAACCCGCCCAGCATGGATAAATGCTTCACCCCAAAAATAGAGGCAATTGTGCCATTGGTCAAGGGAACGGTTGATAGCCATAATAGCCCAATGGTGATTGATAGAAAATAAACAGACCATAGGCTAAGCGGCATCAATAAAAATAAGATAATCACAACCGATCGTGCCAAATATAGCCATGCCAGTAATTTTGGTTTGCAGCACACCCCGCCCCATTTTCCAGCATAATAAGTGCCGATAATGTTAAATAGCCCAATCAAGCCAAGCGCGGTCGTGGAAACCGACAGGGCAAAACCATTATCGCTTAAATAAGGCGGCAAATGGATGCCAATAAAGACAACTTGAAATCCGCAAGTAAAAAAGCCAAAGCCAACCAGCCAGAAATCGCGAATCTTTGCAGCCTGCATAATGGCTTGGGGAATCGACAAATCAGGTTGATCCTGCTGTTTTTCAGGCATGTCCTTTGCGCGCAAGCTTTTTTCTCTTAAACCAAGCCCAAGCGGAATCATAAATAGCGCAATGATGCTTAAAATAATAAGCGCATTTTTCCATTCAAACGCACTGATCAAGGCAAGTTCAATCGGCATAAAGGCAAATTGCCCAAAGGATGCAAGTGCCATTGTAATTCCCATCGCCAGCGAGCGTTTTTCAGGGGCAACCAAACGGCTAAGTGTGCCAAAAATTACGGGAAAAGTCGTGCCAGAAAGCCCAATGCCAATCAGCGCACCCGCGCCAATATTAAACATTAAAATATGATCCGCGCTTGCCATCAACCATAAGCCCGCAGCATAAAACAGGCTGGAAATCATCACCACAATCACCGCCCCATAGCGATCTGCGATCATGCCGACAAACGGCACCATCGCGCCCCACACCAGATTTTGGGTGGCAATCGCAAACGAAAAATGTTCGCGATTCCAGCCATGAAAATCGCTGATTGGTTGCTGAAAAAGCCCAAAGCCGTGGCGAATGCCAAACGACATAAATAAAATGCCTGAACCACATAGAATCGCAATAAAGGCCGCGCCCCAAAAATTACGACCGCGTGCGGTAATGCCCGCTTTTGCTGCTAATTCTGACATGTTATGGTCATATTATGATGTTGCTTTTTGATTGCGGATTGCAGATTGCGCCGCAGAAAGCCGTGCGATTGGCACACGAAACGGCGAACAAGACACATAATCAATCCCGACTTGTGCGCAAAATTCAATGCTGGCAGGATCGCCCCCATGTTCGCCGCAAATGCCAAGCTTAATATTATTTCGGGTGCTGCGCCCGCGTTCAACCGCGATTTTGATTAATGCGCCAACCCCTTCTTGATCCAAGGTTTGGAACGGATCATGCTCCATAATGCCCTTGCGCTGATAGCTGTTTAGGAAATTTGACGAATCATCGCGCGATAGCCCAAAAGTGGTTTGGGTTAAATCATTTGTGCCAAAGCTAAAAAATTCAGCATCTTTGGCAATTTCATCCGCCAGCAAGGCAGCGCGCGGCAATTCAATCATGGTTCCGACTTTATAATCAGGGATTGTGCCTTTTTCTGCTTTGATTTGATCGGCAATTTTGGTGATGATCCCTTTTAACATGGATAATTCCTTGCCCATGCCCACCAAGGGGATCATAATTTCAATGCTGCTGGCAGCGGCATTGACTTCAATCGCAGCTTCAAAAATAGCGCGCGCTTGCATTTCACAAATTTCAGGATAGCTGATCAACAAACGGCAACCGCGATGCCCCAGCATCGGATTAACCTCTTGCAGTGCCTGCACGCGCCGTTTCACCGCATCCACCGTTTTTCCTGTAATTTCAGCAAGTTCAGCATATTCCGCTTCGCCATGCGGTAAAAATTCATGCAGCGGTGGATCAAGCAAGCGAATGGTAACGGGCAATCCGCGCATGATCTTGAAAATATCCACAAAATCCTGCTTTTGAAAAGGCAGCAGCTTGGCAAGGGCTTTGATGCGTGCTTGTTCATTTTCAGCATCCGCCAAAATCATCTCACGCACCGCAAGAATTCTGTTGGCGTCAAAAAACATATGTTCGGTACGGCACAGCCCAATCCCTTGTGCGCCGAATTTAAGCGCAGTTGCCACATCATCAGGGGTTTCAGCGTTGGTGCGCACTTCTAGGATGCGAATTTCATCTGCCCAGCCCATAATGCGTGCAAAATCGCCCGAAAGCTCTGGCTGTACGGTGGGGATTTTGCCCACAAAAATCTCGCCGCTTGCGCCATCAATCGTCAACCAATCACCCGCTTTAATGATTTGCCCATTCACTTCAACTTGGCTTGCTTGATAATTAATTTGCAAGCTGCCCGCCCCTGATACGCAAGGTCGCCCCATGCCGCGCGCAACCACGGCTGCGTGGCTGGTCATGCCGCCGCGTGCGGTCAAAATGCCTTGCGCTGCGTGCATGCCGTGAATGTCTTCGGGGGATGTTTCAATGCGGGTAAGCAGGATTTTATGCCCTGCGGCTGCCAGCTTTTCAGCCTCATCCGCTTGAAAACATACCATGCCGCTTGCAGCGCCAGGCGATGCGGGAAGCCCTTTTGCAAGCAAATTGCGCGGCGCTTTAGGATCAAGCCTTGGGTGCAATATTTGATCCAAAGATTGAGGTTCTACGCGCATGATCGCGGTTTGCCTGTCAATCAGCCCCTCATCCACCATATCGCAAGCAATCTTGATCGCCGCTTGGCTGGCGCGCTTGCCATTGCGGGTTTGCAACATATAAAGAATGCCCGATTGCACCGTAAATTCAATATCCTGCATATCCTTATAATGCTGTTCCAGCGTCATCCGCACTTTTTCAAGCTGCTTGAAAATTTCAGGCATGGCTTCTTCCATGGACGGTAGATCAGAGCCTTGCGCCTTGCGCCCCGCAATCGTTAAATGCTGGGGGGTGCGAATGCCCGCAACCACATCTTCGCCTTGGGCATTGATCAAATATTCGCCGTAAAAAACATTCTTACCCGTTGAAGGATCGCGGGTAAAGGCAACCCCTGTTGCGCAATCATCGCCCATATTGCCAAACACCATCGCTTGGATATTCACCGCTGTTCCCCAGCTTTCAGGAATATTATGCAAGCTGCGATATACCTTTGCGCGCGGCGTCATCCAGCTTTTAAACACCGCCCCAATCGCGCCCCATAATTGCTGCTTTGGGTCTTGAGGGAAGGGGGTCGCGGTTTCTTCTTCGACGATTTGTAAGTAAATTTTCACCAGCGATTGCAGCTGCGCAGGGGTTAATTCCGTATCCAAATTCACGCCAGAGGATAGTTTTAAATCTTCAAGCTGAGATTCAAACAGATGATGATCCACATTTAACACGACATTGGCATACATTTGAATGAATCGCCGATAGCTGTCATAGGCAAAGCGCGGATCGCCAGAAGATTTTGCCAATCCTTCAACCGTTTCTTGGTTTAACCCAAGATTTAAAACCGTATCCATCATGCCAGGCATGGAAGCGCGCGCGCCAGAACGCACAGACACCAATAAGGGCGCATCAATCTTGCCAAAGCCCATCCCTGTTTGGGCTTCAATCGTTGCAATCGCTTTATCCACATCGGCTTCCAGCCCATCGGGGTAATGCATTTTATGATCATAAAAATAGGTGCAGATTTCGGTTGATAAGGTAAAGCCAGGCGGCACAGGCAGCCCAATTAAGGACATTTCCGCCAGATTTGCGCCCTTTCCTCCCAGCAATTCGCGTAATGCGGCATCGCCTTCGGCTGCACCATTTCCAAAATTATAGACCCATTTTGTCATTTTGACCAATATCCTTTCTGATATTTAAGAAAGTTTAGAAAAATCCAGCAATGCTTCAAAATTTTCCTTTACAAAATATAAAATTGCTAAATTGACGCGGCGTTTTTCAAGGTCGGGATCATTCACCAACACATTATCAAAAAAATCAGATAAAGGTGCTTTATAATCCAAAAGCTGTTGATAGTGACCCAGAAAATCCTGCTGTGATGTTAAATTTGGTTTTGTGCCTGCGCCTTCGCGTTTATGTTTCATGTGTAAAGTGAATTTTTTTAAAGGCAGCGCAGCGGAATGATAATCATGATCCGCATTTTCAGGAATCCCAAAATTTAAAGCGGGGGTTTTTGCTGATTCAGTTACAAAAATATTTGCAGCCCGTTTATAAAGCTGGATTAAAACAGATGAATCCCCGCTTTCCATAAAGCTTTGTAATGCTGATAATTGATGATGCGATAACAGAATATTGCCATCAAAGCGTGCTAGTACCGCCATGATCTGGTCATGGGCAAAATCTTGCGATTTATAATGATGGGTCAAGCGTTCTTTGAAAAACACCATCAACCGATCAATGATCGGGGCTAAATCCGCTTGCGGCATCACCCCATCATGCTGATAGGTTTGAAGCGCAAATTCAAACAGCTTGCGCAGATTTTGACTTAAAATAAAGGGTTGCAATATTTCTTGGTTTTCAAGCACCAGCCGAATAATGCCCAAACAGGCGCGGCGCAAGGCAAAAGGGTCTTTTGATCCTGTGGGCAGTTCATCAATCAGCCAAAAACCTGCCAGCATATCAATCTTATCCGCCAATGCTAGCGTTACCGCAAGCGGCGCATGGGGCAGCGAATCATGCGGCCCTTGGGGCTGATAATGCTGGGCAATCGCATCACCAACGGCATGATCATAGCCCGCTAATTTTGCGTAATGCCCGCCCATATCGCCTTGCAATTCTGGAAATTCACCAACAATATTGCTGGCAAGATCAGCCTTGCATAAAAGCGCAGCATCACTGATGGGTTTTAAATTGGTTTCACCGATCCAATTTCTAACAATGATTTTTGCAAGCGCTTGAATGCGGGTAACCCGCTGGGCAATGCTGCCAAGTTTCGCATGAAAAATGGTCTTTTCAAGCTTGGTGGATAGGGCGTTAAGCCCCGTATCAATATCTTGATGATAAAAGAATTTGGCATCATGCAATCTGGCGCGCAGCACCCGTTCATTGCCCGCGATAATGCCCTTGCTTGCCGTCTCGTCCTTGCGATTGGCGACCATCGCGAATTTTGGAATGATTGCGCCATCTTGATCCAGCAGGGTGAAATATTTTTGATGCACCCGCATCGTTAATTGCAAAATGCGCGGCGGCATTGCCATAAATTCATCATCAATCGCGCCAATTAGCAGTTTTGGGCTTTCAACCAAGCCTGTTACTTCTGCCAGCAGGGCAGGGTCTTCAGCCGTATATTCGGGTAAATCTGCGCTGATTTTTGCTTTGCGGGCGTGATGATCAATCACGACATTATAAGACAGCAATGCGGCTTTATAATCCATAAAATCTTTGGGCTTAAACGGATCAGGACTTAAGATAAAATGCCCAAAGCTGTGATCAATAAATTCAAGCCGCGCGCTGCTTTCCCCGCCAAGATCAATGCTGCCCTCAATCCCCTTATCGCCAAAAATCGCCATAATATGGGTTAGCGGACGCACCCAGCGCAAGGCTTGATCCCCAAAACGCATGGATTTTGACCAATGATGGGTTTGGATAAGCTGGGCAATGATCGCGGGCAACAAGCTGCGTGCGGGCGCACCTGCTTTTTCAAACACTGCCCAATAAACCGCGCCCTTATTGGCGGGCCTGATTTCAAGCTGATCCACGGAATTAAGCCCATTTGACTTTAAAAAGCCATTAATTGCCTGTTCAGGCGCGGTGGTTGCAGGGCCTTTTTTCTCGATTTTTTGATCTGCGCTTTTAAGCGGGATATTGGCGGCATGAAGTGCAATGCGCCTTGGGGTGCTGAACACCTCAACCGATGCTGCGGGCAGTCCGTGATCTTTAAGCAATGCTTCAAGGCTGTTTTTAAGCGCATTGCGCGCAGCCTCTTGCATTCGGGCGGGAATTTCTTCCTGGCCAATTTCAATCAGCAAATCATCACGATCGTTTGTCATGTCTTTTGTCATGTCTTTTGAACTGCGGCTTGATCCGCCGTTTTTTCCAAATAAAGTGCGCAGCACCCTTTTGCCAGCGCCCGCACTTTACCAATATAAGCAGCGCGTTCCGTCACCGAAATCACACCGCGCGCATCCAATAAATTAAATAAATGGCTGGCTTTCAAGCATTGATCATAAGCAGGCAGCGGCAGCCCCGCTTTAATCAGCGCCGCCGCCTCTTGTTCGGCATCGGCAAAATGGCGCAAGATCATCTTGGTGTCAGCGGCTTCAAAATTATAATGCGAATATTCGCGTTCGGCTTGCAGGTAAATATCACCGTAAGTCTGATCGGCGTTAAATTTTAAATCATAGACATTTTCAACCTGCTGCACATACATCGCAAGCCGCTCTAGCCCATAAGTAAGCTCGGTTGAAACGGGCGCGCAATCAATGCCGCCAACCTGCTGAAAATAGGTGAATTGCGATACTTCCATCCCATCACACCATACTTCCCAGCCAAGCCCCCATGCCCCAAGGGTTGGGCTTTCCCAATCATCCTCAACAAAGCGAATATCATGCAATTTTGTGTCAATGCCAATCGCCTCCAACGATCCTAAATACAAGGCTTGGCTGTCTGCTGGGGAAGGTTTTAAAATCACTTGATATTGATAATAATGCTGTAAACGGTTGGGATTCTGTCCATAGCGTCCATCGGTTGGGCGCCGCGATGGCTGAACATAAGCCGCACGCCAATGCTGCTTACCCAACGATTTTAAGGTGGTTGCCCAATGAAAAGTCCCCGCCCCAACCTCCATATCATAAGGCTGTAAAATCACACAGCCATTTGCCGACCAATAGGCATGAAGCGCAAGAATCATATCTTGAAAATTTAACGGATGGCTTGCTGGTGATGGACTGGACATAATGTTTTTAAATGAACGCGTTTTTAAATGAATGCGTTAAGCATATATAAAAATGAATGAAGAATAATGATTTTACAGTTAAGCCAATTAAAGGGAATGGGCTAAAATGTAAAGGATAAATTCCAAAACAAGATCAAGATTGATCGCCAACTTATAATATTCAAGAAAAAATGAAATAAAAACATTGATTTATAGAGAAAAACTTGTAATCATACTCTGAATTCGCTTTAATGTTATACTAATACGCTTTAATGTTACACTAAAGATGCCGAATTTATGCGGCGTTTTCAGTATTAAGCCTTTTTCTTGTAAGAACAAATTTTGGGGAACCATCATAATGCCGCAAATTATTAAAAATAAAACTGCCTTTCATAACGCTTTTGGTGCTTTCAATCGCTTGCGCTTTGGGGTTGCTGCTCTCAGCATTTCGGCGGGACTTGTCTTTGGGGCGTTTGCAGGGGGAAATGCGGCAAGCGCACAAACCAGCGGCGTTACCGATACCAAAATCTTGCTGGGTCAGGCTGCTGCACTTGAAGGGGCGGCGGCATCGCTTGGGATTGGCATGCGTCAAGGAATGCTTGCTGCCTTTAACGAAGTCAATAAGGCGGGCGGCATTAACGGCAGAACCATTGACTTAATCAGTTATGATGATGGGTATGAACCCACCCGTTCCATTGATCAGGTTCGGAAATTAATCAATGAAGATCGCGTTTTTGCCTTGGTCGGGGCGGTTGGAACGCCAACAGCAAGCGCAACCCAGCCGATTGCAACCGAATTTGGGGTGCCTTATATCGGGGCGTTCACAGGGGCAGGTTTTTTAAGAAATGCTGAATTTAAAAATGTGATTAATGTGCGCGCAACTTACGCTGCTGAGACCGAGGCATGGATCAAATATCTTGTGGATGAACAAGGCATGGAGCGGATCGCGCTTTTATATCAAGATGATGGCTTTGGGCGGGTTGGATTAAGCGGGGTTACAGCGGCACTTGAACGCAGGGGCATGAAAACCGTCGCCGAAGCAACTTATCAGCGCAATACAACGGCGGTCAAAACCTCTTTGATTACCATTCGCCGTGAAAAACCAGATGCGGTGGTGATGGTCGGGGCTTATAAGCCGATTGCAAGCTTTATCCGTGTTGCAAAAAGCATCGATTTCACACCGACTTTTGTTAATATATCCTTTGTGGGATCAAGCGCATTGCAAGAAGCGTTGGGCGCAATGGGCGAGGGGGTTATTATCTCTCAAGTTGTGCCATATCCGTGGAATCGTACCATTCCGCTGGTGGATCAATATACAAATGCCTTGCGTAATAATGATCCAAATGCCGATCCTGATTTTGTAACCTTGGAAGGCTATATTGTTGGGCGTTTGGTTGCTGAAGCCTTGAAAGGCGCGGGCAGAGACCTTACCCGCGAAAACTTCCTTGATGCCATTTATGATCGTGGGCGTTTTGATCTTGGCGGGGTTGTGATGCAATTTGGAAACGGCGATAATCAGGGCATGGATGATGTGTTCTTAACCTTTATCGGCGGGGATGGTCAATTCCAAGAAGTGAATTCGCAAAGCAATTAAGCATGACTGGGGCAAGCTTGAAATCACGCCGATATGTTTGCTAATTACTAGGCTGGCATGGATAACAAAAACATGGACAAAAAAAACATGGAACAATCAAAAGCAAAACCCGTTAGGGCAGACAAGAAGGCAAAGTCTTCACGCGGACTTAAAATTCGGGATAAATTAAATTTTTCCTTTGTGTTTTTGGTTGTTCTGTTGATTGCATCGGTGATGATTGGGGTTAGCACCCTGTTGGACTTAGAAGGCAATTTTGCGAAATTTACGGATGAAGATATTGCCAAATTTTCGCAAGCGGCATCGCTTTCAGTAAGCGGCACAACGCTTGCCGTTGCCACCAATGATTTGGTCAATGCAGAAGATATGAAGGCAAAAGATTCCGCGCTTGATCGGCTTGGAAGCGCGATTGGCAATATTATCGATGGTGCGGGCAATATTGAAGCAAGCAGCGAGGATACAAGTTCGGATGAAATTGCATCACAAATCATTGAATTGGCATCCAATATTGAATCTGATATTGCAACCTTGGATGATTTAACCACTCAAAAAATTAATTTAATTCGCCAAAAAGAGCAAAATATTGCCAATTTATTTCAGATCAAGGATGATATTCAAAAAGCATTAACGCCCTTAACTGATGATGCCTATTTCATGCTGATGATTGGCGGGGAAAATGCGATTAAAGATGTTCAAACCATCGTTAGCCGATTAACCGAGCGCGATATGATGATCTTGCGTTTGATGCTTGAACTTCGCACCCACACGATCACCCTTAATTTAGAGCTGTCTAATCTGTTGGATAATCGTGATAATGCGTTGATTCGGGTGTTTAGGGATCGTTTGGTTGCAAAAACCAATCATGTGACTTCCACGCTAGAAGAAGTTTCAAAATATGGTGTTCGTCCGCAAGGGGTTGCTGATATTGAAACCTTGCTTGAAATCGCGCAGCAGGTTACGAATCTAAATGATTTTCAAATTTCGCAGCGCATATCAACGGTTAATCAGCGCGAATTAGAAGATTTAGGCAATTCAATTAACCGCAATTTACTTGAAGAAGTGGATAATAGGACTTTTGAAATTTATCTTTCTTCCGAACGCAGCGGCTTGGAAGTGGGCGACATTTTTCAAAATCTGCTGGATAATCAAGCAGAAAATATGCGCACCAGCCTTGAAACCGCTGCGGGGGTTAATGAAATCATTTCGCTGGCGGTTGAGGTTTCAACCACCAATGATGCCCGCAGGTTAAATCCGCTAAATGATCGGCTTGCAGCACAAATTGTGCGTTTGCAAATATCCCTTGATAAGCTTAATTCCGACAGTTTGCGTTTGGCATTTGAACCCATCAAAGCGATCACCGATGACGAAACTGGATTCCTTTCTTTACGGGAAAAAGAATTTGATTTTCAGCGTGTTGCTGAATTTATGGTGAATAACACCATTACCCAAAGTCAGGAAATTAGCACGCTGGTGCGCCAAGTGCTTGCTGCGGGCGATATTGGCATTCGTGCCGATTTGGATCGGTTGCTTGCACGGATTAATTCCAGCATTACTTTCTTGATCGGGATTGGGGTGATTGGGGTTGCGCTTGCAACCATCATTGCCGTATTTGTTGTGAATTTTGGGATTATCCGCCCGCTTGGTCAAGTTGCAACCAGCTTGCGGGAGCTTGCGGATAATAAAACCAATGTTAAAATTCCAAATCTACGCCGCCGCGATGAAATTGGTGATTTTATCAGCGCATTGAATGTGTTTAAAGAAAATGCGATTGTGCGCACCCAGCTTCAAGAAGAAGCCGAAATTGCGTTTAAAGAACGCGCGGCGCGCCATGAAGAAGTTAGAAAGCTTATTCATAACTTTAGATCAACGGTGAAGCAGTCGCTGGATCATATGTTTAACAGTTCAAATCGGTTGCGCGATACCGCAAATACTTTGAACAATGTTGCGCGCGATACTTCATCACAAGCAAATGAGGCTGCGGGTTCTTCGGATAATGCGTCCAAGAATGTGTCTGCAGTTGCAGCTGCAACTGAAGAATTGGCGGTATCCAGTAAAGAGATCGCAAAACAAATGGAGACGACCAACACGATTATTCAAGAGGTCACAAGCCATGCAACCCTTGCCAATGGCAAGATTAATGATCTTTCAAGTGCAGCCGATACCATTGGCGATGTGTCAAAATTAATCACCTATATTACCGAACAAACCAATTTGCTGGCATTGAATGCGACGATTGAAGCATCACGGGCTGGGGCTGCGGGTAAGGGATTTGCGGTGGTTGCATCTGCGGTGAAGACTTTGGCGAATCAAACCTCAACCGCTGCAACGCAAATTAGTGATCAGATCACTTCCATTCAATCCTCAACCGCAGAAGCGGTGGTTGCGATTCAAAATATTGTGAACAGGCTTGGCGATGTTAAAAATTACAGTGCCGCAATTTCTTCTGCCGTAGAAGAGCAGAGCAGCACCACCCAAGAAATTTCATCACGGATTCAAGAAACCTCCCAAGGCACATCACAAGCGGTTAGCGCAGTTGAGCAGGTTCGTGACGGCGCACAAAGAACAACGCTGTCTGCCGATGAAATGTTTGAATGTTCCGATGAAATTTCACAAGGCGCGAACGGGTTAAATCAAACCATTGATACTTTCTTACGCCAAGTGACCGAGGACGAGCAGTAATCGCGAAAATAACACAAGATCCCATCATGTTGGTCCCATGATATTGGTGGCGTGTGTTATTTCAAAAATACGATTGGCATATTTTTCCTTAAACTTGATTTAAGAGAAAATACGCTAAGTTTTATTTACGGTGAAACTCACCTGTTTTATTTACGGTGAAATTCACCGTGGGTTTTAAATAAAGTTCTAAAGATGATCCGAATGTCCAGCAAAAAGCTGCGATTGTTTAAATATTCCGCATCTTTCTTGGCAAGCCGCACAGGGTCTTGCATATCAATCCCTTCAATCTGGGCAAGCCCTGTAATGCCAGGCATTAGCTGGTCAACGCCCCGCTGCTTGCGGGCATTGATTAAATCATGCTGAACCGTTAAGCAGGGACGCGGCCCAACAAAATTCATTTCTCTTGATAGAATATTGAAGATTTGCGGCAATTCATCCAGCCGTGTCTTGCGAAAGAAGCGCCCGATTGGTGTAATTGAATTGGCAGCAATTTCATGGGTTCCTGCTTCTGGTGTGCCAACCCGCATCGTTCTAAACTTATAGCACCAAAAAGGGTTTCCATAGCGCCCAACCCGCTGCTGGCGAAAAATTCCAGGACCTGTTGATGAAATTTTTACACTGATCCAACATAATAAAAATAACCACCAAAATAGGATCAAAAACATTAAGGCAAGCATAAAATCAAAATAAGGAATTTTCATAAGCTACCGCGCTTTATCTTTTAAGATTGCTTTTTAAAGCTGATAATATAATTCACCGCAACATCATGCGGGGTTAGTGTAAAGCTGCCCGCAAAGGGGTTATAGCGAATGCCTGTCAAATCCACCGCTTCAAACCCTTCGGCTTGCAGGCTTGCAACCATTTGCGC
>JBGCED010000058.1:0-27098 GCA_045106055.1 Alphaproteobacteria bacterium | reverse complement strand
ATTTTGCGGGGCAAGCCCCAGCGATAGCCGCCAAGCAACGCATCGCTGGATAAAATACGGTGGCACGGAATGACCCATGAAATGGGGTTTGCACCAACTGCGCCGCCAACCGCGCGCCCAATCCCCGCATTTTGAAATCCCGCCGCCGCGCCAAGCGCGCCATAGCTTGACAGCGATGCCGCAGGCAATGCAATTAAGGCTTGCCATAATTTTAATTGAAAAGGCGTGCCTTTTAAGAATAACGCGATTGAATTGCCCGCTTGATGATTGGCTTTAAACAAGGCTTGATGATAGGGAATGATCGCATCTTGATCCAGAACAAGCCTGCTTTGCGGCCATTTGGCTTGCATCAAGGCAAGGCTTTCTGTTTTACTTTGCCCATCCACAAACACAAGCCCCGCAAGCCCGCGCGGGCTAATCACGATCAACGCTTCACCAAAAGGAGTCATAAAAAACCCATAGGATAGGGTTAAAGAATCGCCTTGGCGTTTATATTCGCCTGGGGTCATGGTTTCAATTTTTAAAAATAAATCATGTAAACGGCTGGTGCCAGACAGCCCATGATCCAGCGCAACATCCAGCAGACTTTTGCCTGTTCTAAGGGCGATTGCGGCTTGTTCATGGGTTAAAAGCGCGCATAATTGCTTGGGGCTAATCCCAACCCATTCCACAAAAATACGCTGAAAATGATGCGGGCTTAGCGCGGCATGGGCGGCAATTTCATCAAGGCTTGGCTGCTGCCGCCAATGCTGGGCAATAAAATCAAGCGCACGGCTTAGTTTTTCATAATAAGGATGATGATCATAGGATGGTAATTCTGCTTGCATGACTGCCCCTATCTTTCACGGTGAATAATGGCCTATTATTCATTTTTTGCGGGGTTTGGCGATCCGTTTCTTGCTTTTTTTAAACGGCTTGTTTTTGTGGGGCGTTTTTCCAGCATTGCTTGATTTTACATTTAACAATTCAAAGATCATGCCGCCATCCAGCGGGGTAACCTCTTTTAAGCGCACCTTGACAATATCCCCAACATGATAGGGGATGGATTGCTCTATTGCTTCGGGAGATTGCCTGATATGCGATTTGGTGCGCGATCTGCGGTGATTATGATTGCCTTCTTTGCGAAAGGGATGGGGCGCAAAGCCTTCTGCGCCGATTTCTTTTAACCCCACAAACAGCCCAAAATATTTAACCCCCGTCACGCTTGCCTCAAATTGCGCACCAACCCGATCTTGCATATAGGCTGCCATGAAGCGGCTTAATGAATCGCGCTCTGCTGCTTGCGCGCGGCGCTCGGTGGTAACCAAATGCGCGCCCAATGTGGTTAAATCCAGCTCGGCTTTTAAAAAATCCTGTTCGCTGGATCGGCGTTTTTTACGCGCTTGATCAAATCCGTAAATGGCAATTAAGGCGCGATGTATGGTTAAATCCGCATAGCGGCGAATTGGGCTTGTAAAATGACAATATTGGGTTAATTGCAGCCCAAAATGCCCCTCTTGCTCGGGTTGATAGACCGCTTGCGATTGGCTGCGCAGGATTAAATCGCTTAATAATTGACGCGGCGCGCCCGCTTCCGCCTTTGCCAGCAGCTGGTTAAAAAATTGCGTGGTTGGGGTAACATGATTGGATAATTCATATCCCGTTGCCGCCAGCCCATCTTGAAACGCATCAAATTTATCCGCAGGGGGCGGGGGATGCGCACGGTAAAGCAAGGCTTTATTCGCATTTTCAAGCGCCTTTGCCGCTGCTACATTGGCAGTGATCATAAAATCTTCAATGATTTGATGCGATTGCAGCTGTGTGCGCGGATGCACTTCCTTAATTTTACCCTGATCATCCAATTCAACTTGAAACTCACTGGTGGTAAGTTCCAGCGCGCCCCGCTGTTTGCGTGATTTTCTAAGGGCTTGCCATGCATGATAAAGCGGCTTTAAAATGGGATCAATTAAGGGGGCAATGTCAGGGTTTTGGCTGGTGCCATCCAGCGCAGCTTCCAGCTGATTATAAGTTAAACGGGCGCGCGAATAAATATAGCCCCTGTTAAATTCATAAGAAGTTAGCTTGCCTTGACCATCAATTTTCATTTTTACGCATAAGACAGGGCGGATCACTTGTGGGCGCAACGAGCATAAATCATTGGATAGCCGTTCTGGCAGCATTGGAATCACCAAATCTGGGAAATAAACCGAATTGCCGCGATGCTGGGCTTGTGTGTCCAGCGCGCCATCTTGGGCAACATAATGGGCAACATCTGCAATTGCAACATGCAGCATAAAGCCGCCATCTTCGGTTTTTGTTGCGGCGATTGCATCATCAAAATCGCGGGCATCTTCGCCATCTACGGTAACAAAGGGGATATAAGTTAAATCTTGATGAAGCGGCGCATGATCAGGATCAAATGCGGGCAAGGCTGCGGCTTCAGCGCCAACTTCTTGTGGAAATTCATGGGGAATATCATGGGTTAAAACCGAAATCAGGCTATAAAGCTTGGGATCATCGCGATGCCCAAGCCCGCGCAGAATTTTCGCATGAGGGGCGGCGTAATGGCGGGCCGGAGCTGGCAGCATTTCAACCTCCACCAGCTGATCAAGCCCAACCCCATTCATGTCGGATTTTTGAATATGCCACGGCTTTTTCCTGCCCTTACCAACTGGCATGAACAGCGCGCCAAAACTGGTTTGTTCCAAGCTGCCAAATGCCCTTTGGGCAAAATGATGCTTTTGATTCTGGCTTAGATTGCGCACAGCATAAGCAACCAATGTGCCTGCTTCAAGCTTTAAGCGTGCAAGCATTAAATCCCCCAGCTTTGCTGCCCCACCTTGTCTTGCGTCTTTTTTAAGCCAAATTGGATAATCTTGTAAGTTTTTATGATTTTGGCGGCTATCCTGCGGCTTTAATTTGCACCATAAATGCCCATCATCATCTATTCCGTCAATATGCAGCACCATCACCCGATCATCTAGGGCGCTTAACTGGCTTTGCTTTGGTAATTTTTGATCCTGTTTGCGCATCATTCAGGCGAATCAAGCTTGGGTGAAACCGTTTGGGGCGCTGAGTCTTGCTGTTTTAATAGCACCGTTCTAATCCGCCGTGGATCGGCTTTTAAGATGGTAAATTCGATCCCGCTTGGATGATGGGCAATCACTTCGCCTCGGCTTGGAACACGCCCGCAAAGGTGATAAATCAGCCCGCCAAGCGTATCAATATCTTCTTGCTGCTCTTCTTCGGTTAAAAAGCTGCCAATGGTTTCTTCCAGCAATTCAAGCTCGATGCGCGCTTGCAATTTATAGCTGCCATCGGCTTCAGGCACAGGCTGGACATCGCCATCAATATCATATTCATCTTCTATGTCGCCCACAATTTCTTCGACCAAATCCTCGATGGTGACCAGCCCATCCACCCCGCCATATTCATCCACCACCAGTGCCATATGCCGCTTTTCATTGCGCATTTCCAGCAATAAATCCAGAACAGGCATTTTGGGGGCAACGAATAAAACCGCACGCAGCATCCGCTTTAAGCTGGTGCGCCGCCCTTTATTCATATTGGCTTGAAACACATCTTTGATATGGATCATCCCCTCGACATGATCCAAATCATCATTAAAAACAGGATAGCGCGAATGGGGGTGATCCAGCATAATTTCAACCAGCTGATCATGCTTAATATCCAAAGGAACGGCGATAATGTCAGCGCGCGGTATCATCACATCATAGGCATTTTTTGAACCAATCTTCAGGATATTTTCAATCAGCATCCGTTCTTCGGGTGCCATTTCCACATGATCCTCGTAATCCTCCAAAATTTCATCAAAGGATTCACGCAGCGATTGGGCATTTTCACGCGCAAGCCCAAAGCGCGCAAGCAGGCAATGCCACCACCGCGCATAACCACCAGCAGAGGGTTTGGGCGAAGCATTATTTTTATTCATCTTATTCATCTTAATTTACATTTCATAGGGGTTTTTAATGTTGATTTGCGCCAAAATGGCAATTTCCAGCCCTTCCATATGGGCCGCATCATCCTCTTGATCATGGGTTTCGCCCAGCAAATGCAGCAAGCCATGGATCAATAAATGGCTGTAATGATCAAGCGGGGCTTTTTGCTGTTGATGGGCTTCATTCATAATATAATCATAAGATAGGGCAATATCGCCAAGCAAAATTGGCATATTTGGCATGAGCGCAGCATCAAATAAATTTGGAAAAGATAGGACATTGGTGGGCTTATCCTTGCCGCGCCATTGCTGATTTAAAGCTTGCAAAAGATCATTATCCCCCAGCAATATCGATAATTGAGGCACCGATAATTGCAGCGGGCTATCTGCTTGCTGCATTTGATCTTTTACCTGTTGGTGATAGGCATCAAAGGCATGGTTTAAGATTGATCTTGTCGCATCAAGCCAATCTTGCGGCCATGCGCCTGCTTGTTGATCAATTTCAATGTGCAAAGAATCATTCCCTGCCATATCAGTGCTGCTCGTGATCATAGGCTTTGATAATTTCCGATACCAAACGATGGCGAATAACATCGCTGGCATCCAGCGTGCAAATGGCAATTTGCGGGATATTAGAAAGCAAGGATACGGCATGACCCAGCCCCGATGGCTGCCCTGCGGGCAAATCCACTTGGCTTAGATCACCATTAATGATCATATGGCTGTTTTTACCCATGCGGGTTAGAAACATTTTCATTTGCATCTTGGTTGTATTTTGCGCTTCATCCAAAATCACAAAGGCGTTTTTAAGGGTGCGCCCGCGCATATATGCCAAGGGGGCAATTTCTATATCGCCTTGTTCAATCCGCTTTGCAACCTCTTCTGCGCGCATCACATCATCCAGCGCGTCATAGATCGGGCGCAAATAAGGATCAACCTTGTCTTTTAGCGCGCCTGGCAAAAACCCCAACCGCTCTCCTGCTTCAACCGCAGGGCGGGTTAAAATAATCCGTTCAATGCGATTTTTCGCCAGCGCTTCTGCGGCGGCAGCAACCGCAAGCCATGTTTTGCCCGTTCCCGCAGGACCAAGCCCAAATACCATTTTATAATCCAAGATTGCCTTCATATAAAGGGCTTGATTTTGGGTGCGCGGGTAAATTTTACGCCTTGGCGTATCAAATAACAGCCCATCATTTTCAGCAATCTTACTGGATAGGCTGGCTTGCAGCAATAATTCATCAATCAAATCATCATCAATCGCCCCGCCTTTTTCCAGCATCCGATATAGGCGGTTCAGCACATAGCGCGCTGTTTTTTGATCGTTTTGCGCGCCCTCAACAATCACATGATTGCCGCGATTATAAAGCGTAACGCCCAATGCTTGCTCAAGGACTGCCAGATTATGATCTTCCACCCCAAATAGTGACGCCGCCAGCTGATTATTATCAAAGATGATGTTCATATAGATTAAAGATCAATCTGGGGAATGGCTGGGGGCGCTGGATACAGGAGTCGCGAACAGCGAATAAGCCTCCAACGAATCAATATGGCACATAATTTCTTTTCCAAGCCAATCATCGGGCAGATTGACATGCACGGGCTGCAAATAAGGGGATCTTCCCACCAGCTGCCCATCATATTTCCCTGATTTTTCAAGCAGGATAGGGATGGTTTTGCCAATCATTGATTGGTTGAACGCGGCTTGCTGCGATTCCAGCAAGGCTTGAAGTTCCTGCAAGCGGCGATCTTGAATCGGTTCATCCACAGCTTGCGCTTGGGCTGCTGGCGTTCCAGGACGCGGCGAATATTTAAATGAAAAAGACGATGCAAAGCCAATTTTTTCAATCAGATCAAGCGTTGCTTGATGATCTTCTTCGCGCTCATCAGGATAGCCCACGATAAAATCAGATGAAAATGCCATGGCGGGATTAAGATCGCGAAAGCGAGCAATCATGTCCAAATAGGTCTGTGCCGTATGTTTGCGATTCATCGCCTTTAAAATACGATCCGATCCAGATTGAACGGGAAGATGCAAAAGCGGCATTAAAGGCGCTAGGTCGCGATGGGACGCGATTAAATTTTCATCAACTTCATTGGGATGGCTGGTCGTATAACGCAAACGCAGCAAACCATCCAGCGCGCTAATTTCTTGTAATAATGCGCTAAAGCCCCATTGATCTGTGCCGCCTGCAATGCGGCGCGGGGGCTGACCATGCCACGCATTGACATTTTGACCCAGCAAGGTAATTTCCCTTACCCCTTTTGCTAATAATTGTTTTGCTTCTGCGATGATGGCATCGGCGGGGCGTGAATATTCCGCGCCGCGCGTATAAGGCACAACACAAAAGCTGCAAAATTTATCGCACCCCTCTTGAATGGATAAAAACGCAGAAACGCTGCCCGCATGATCGCGCGGGCTTGGCAATGCATCAAATTTATCATTGGCGGGAAAATCGGTTGCCATCAGCTGCAAAGGTTTTATCGGCGGGGCGTTTAAAGCATCTTCATGCGCTTGTGCTTGATCCAGCAGATCGGGCAAGGTTTGATAATTTTGTGGCCCTACCAGAAAATCCACCATCTGGGCGCGCCTGAAAATTTCTTCGCCCTCGGCTTGGGCAACGCAGCCCGCAACCACAATTTTTAAATTGGGGCGGTTACGCTTTAAGCTGCCAAGCCGTCCCAATTCGGAATAAAGCTTATCGGTGGCTTTTTCGCGGATATGACAGGTATTTAGGATGATTAAATCGGCTTGTGCGGGCTTATCGGCGATGCCGTACCCTTTGGCTTGCAAAATATCCTTCATGCGTTCAGAATCATACAGATTCATCTGGCAGCCCCAGCTTTTAACATAAAGCTTTTTCTCGGCCAGCATTTGCAAAGCAGCGGGCTGCGCTAAATTATTTTTTAACAAAGCAGCGGGCTGCGCTAAATCATTTTCTAAAGCGTTAAGCGTGTCACTATTATGTTGCATATCTTGCTAATCGTCTAAACATGGTATATTATGATTGGGTAAAGTATAAAATTTTAATACACGCAAATCACCCCAATGACAATCACAACCTGATTAGAATTTGATGGATTTTGCGCCTTATCCATAGAAAGAACAAGCCGTGGCAGGTCATATTTTTGCTCCTGAGATTTTACGCGAATATGATATAAGGGGCATTGTGGGCGAAAGCCTAACTGCGCATGATGCTTTTATTCTTGGGCGTTCGCTTGGTAAATTATTTAACGGTGCATCCTCTAAGATGGCGGTGGTGGGGCGTGATGGCCGCCATAGCTCGCCCTATTTATGCGAAGAACTTATCCACGGGCTAAGCCTTTCAGGGCTTAATGTGATGGATATTGGCGTTGTCGCATCCCCCATGCTTTATTTTGCAAACCATGTCCTAAAGGCGGATTTGGGGGTGATGGTTACGGGATCGCATAATGATGCTGGCTATAATGGCTTTAAAATGGTGCTGCACGGAAAATCCTTTTACGGGAAAGACATTAAACGCTTGGCAGAAATTGCGCGCTTTGGGCTGTTTGCCTCTGGTTATGGGCAGGTGGTGCAAACCAGCATTAATGATGCTTATTTGCAGCGAATCATCGCCGATTATCAAGGGTCACGCTTTTCAGCAAAGGGGCTGCGGGTGGGCTGGGATCCTGGCAATGGCGCATTTGGCCCCACCACCAAAGCGCTTACCAAATTGTTAAAGGGAACGCATTTCTTAATCAATGATGAAATAGATGGCGATTTTCCTGCCCATCACCCCGATCCCACTATTGCTGAAAATCTGGTGCAATTACAACAGCTGGTCGCAGCAAACACGCTGGATATAGGCATTGGTTTTGACGGCGATGGCGACCGAATAGGGCTGGTTGATGATCGCGGGCGCATTGTGTGGGGCGATCAAATTTTGATGCTATTGGCAAAGGCAATCCTGCCGCATTGTCCGCCAAACAGCCCCGTTATTTATGATGTAAAAGCCAGCAATGGGCTTGGCGAGGTTTTGGCGGAATTGGGCGCAAAGCCCGTTATGTCGCCAACGGGTCATTCCATCATCAAGACCAAGATGGCACAGCTTGATGCGCCGCTTGCAGGGGAAATGAGCGGGCATATTTTCATAAAACATTTATATTATGGCTATGATGATGCGCTTTATGTTGCCTTGCGCTTGTTAAATTTCTTGGAAACATCGCCTTATAAATTAAGTGAATTGGTGGATCAGCTGCCTAAATTTGTGAACACGCCTGAATTGCGGGTGGATGTTAGCGAGGCTGAAAAATTTGCGCTGATTGATAAATTAGCAGAAAAAGTCGCAGATTACCCGCCGCAGCAAGTCAATAAAATGGATGGGCTGCGGGTGGATGAAACGGACGGCTGGTGGCTGGTGCGTGCATCCAACACCCAGCCTTGCTTGGTCGTCAGATGCGAAGCAAAGGATCAAGCAGGATTGGATGCAATCTGTAACAAGCTTGCCCATTATTTAACCCAGCTTGGCATCAAGCCCCCATTTTAATAGATATTCACAAAGGATAGAATTTTGGAAAAATTAACAGGGGATGCGCTGGTTGAAAATTTTCAATTATTTGATGATTGGGAGGATCGCTATGCCTATATCATTGATTTAAGCAAGCAGCTTGCCCCCATGGATGCGGCGTTAAAAAATGACCAAACCAAGCTGGATGGCTGTATTTCGCAAGTCTGGATTACACATGATCTTTTTAACGATGCTCAAGGCATCAAACGCATTCATTTCAACGCAG
This sequence comes from Alphaproteobacteria bacterium, assembly GCA_045106055.1. Lineage (GTDB taxonomy): Bacteria > Pseudomonadota > Alphaproteobacteria > CBDDJK01 > CBDDJK01 > JBGCED01. The sequence goes on along the minus strand of JBGCED010000058.1, from coordinate 18,409 downwards.
ATTCTGACGCGGTGCTGGTCAAGGGGCTGATTAGCTTGCTTTTAACCCTATATCAAGATTCAACCCCGACCGAAATACTAGAACTACCGATTGAACAAATCATGACACAAATCGGGCTTTCCAGCCATTTATCGGTCAATCGCCGCAATGGGTTTCAATCCATGCTAAGCTACATCAACAATACCGCCCGCAACGCTTCATAATCCTTTTATTGACTTTAATACCCCCACCCATACCGCCCAACAATACCCCATGGTATTAAGCAAATACCAACATCAAGATGTAAACGCCCTGTAAAAAGGAAAGAACATGACCATCCCAAATTCAATTTTTGTATCGCAGCTTTATGATCTTATTGGAATGCCTGAATGCCCCGTTATCATTGATGCGCGCATCGCAGAGGATTTTGACGATGATCCTAGAATAATAGCAGGGGCGTTAAAACGCGATTTTGATAGGATTGACGCGCTTGCCGAAGAATTCCCGCAAGCCCATTTGCTTATTTATTGCCAAAAAGGATTTAAAATTTCCCAAGGGACGGCGGCGCTTCTTCGTGAAAAGGGCATAAGGGCTTCATTCTTGGTGGGGGGGCATTTTGCATGGCGTGACGCAGGGCTGCCGATGGTAACAGCATCCAAAGTGCCGCGTTCGGCAAATGAAAGCCATAGCCTATGGGTGACGCTTCACCGCCCGCAAATGGATCATCTTGCCTGTTCATGGCTGATAAAGCGGTTGGTTGACCCTAAGGCAAAAATACTTTTTGTCGAGCCCTCTCAGGTAATGAATGTCGCGGATCGCTTTAACGCAACCTCCTTTGGCATTGACAATGCTGCATTTGCGCGCGATGATCAGCATTCTTGCTTTGCTGTGATGCTTGACGAATTTGGGCTTATCGGTGATTCTTTAAGCATATTGGCGAATATCGTTTCAAATCGCCCTGATCCAGCTCCAGAAACGGCTGGACTGCGTGCAGCGTTAAGCGGGCTTTCATTGATCCATCAAGATGATCTTGATTTGCTTGACGCTGGAATGGCGGTTTATGATTCCTATTATCGCTGGGCATGTAAGCTTTAACATAAAGCAATGATGATACGCAATCATAAGGGGGGATCTATCATATCAAACTTAGAAAAACCAAGCCTAAGCGAAGCCACAAAAGCTTATTTTAAGATCGGTGTTTTATCTTTTGGCGGGCCCGCAGCGCAAATTGCCTTAATGCACAAGGTTTTTGTTGATGAGAAAGCATGGCTTAGCGAAAAACAATATATGAACGCATTGAGCTTTTGCATGTTGCTGCCAGGGCCTGAAGCCATGCAGCTTGCAACATATGCGGGCTGGCGATTGCATGGCATTATTGGCGGGCTTGTCGCGGGGCTGCTATTTGTTTTGCCAGGCGCGCTTGTTATTTTATTGCTGGCGTTGCTTTATGCTAATTTTGGGAATATGGGCTGGATGCAAGCTGCCTTTATCGGCATAAAAGCCGCCGTTGTGATTATTGTAATCGAAGCATTATTGCGGGTGTCAAAGAAAGCATTATTACAAAAAACGCATTGGATCGTTGCGGCTGCTGCCTTTTTAGGCATTTTTATATTTGAAGTGCCTTATCCGCTTATTGTTGCGCTGGCTGGCATTTTTGGTTTTATCTATGCAGAAAAGAACGCGATTAGCACAGAACCCACACTGCCTTTGGTTTCCTTGCGCCAAACGCTGACAACCATATCCATCGGGCTTACCCTATGGCTTGCGCCGCTTATGATCATTGGCTTTGCAACAGGGTGGGGCTTTTTATATCATCTTGGGCTTTTCTTTGCCAAGCTGGCGACCGTGACTTTTGGCGGTGCTTATGCGGTGCTTGCTTATATGTCGCAACAAGTCGTGTTTGAACTTAATTGGCTAACCACCGCCCAGATGATGGATGGGCTTGGGCTTGCAGAAACTACCCCAGGGCCGCTTATATTGGTCACAGAATTTGTTGGCTTTATGGCGGGGTTTCAAGTGGGCGGCATTATGCTGGCTGTGGTTGCTGCGATTCTGGTGCTTTGGGTTACCTTTGTGCCTTGTTTTCTTTGGATATTTGCGGGCGCGCCTTATATTGAATGGATCACCGCAAGACCCAGATTGCAGGGGGCTTTATCCCAAATTACCGCAGCCGTCGTTGGGGTCATATTAAGCCTGTCCATTTGGTTTGCCCTGCATGTGTTTTTTGATGAAATTCACAAAGTCGCATTTGGTCCAGCCCATATATGGCAGCCCATATTTGATTCGGTGAATATGCTGGTGCTGTTATTATCCTGCCTTAGCTATTATTTGCTCATTCGGCGGCACATGAACATTGTGCTTGTGCTTGGAATTTGCGCTGCGGCAAGTGTTGTTATTTCGCAATTCGCTTGAATATGATGGGATTGGTGCGGGCGGAGGGACTTGAACCCCCACGGGTTACCCCACTGGAACCTAAATCCAGCGCGTCTGCCATTTCGCCACGCCCGCAAGAAGGTGACTTATGTGATGGTTGCTATAGCAGGCAATCCAAAGATCGTCAAAACTAAATTATCAAAATGATCTTTATTTCAAGGATTCTAATTTTGATAATAAAAACTCCCGAAAAGCAACGACGCGCTTGGTGTTTTTAAGCTCTTGCGGATAGACAAAATAAGACATTGTCTCTGGCCCTTCCAGCTCTGGCAATATCTGTTTTAACTCAAGGCTTGCAGGGTCGCGCGCCATATAGTCAGGCAGGCTTGCAATCCCAAGCCCCGATCTGACGGCGCGATACATGCCATAAAGCGAATCAACCCGCAATCTTGCGCGCCGCTTCTTATGCAAAGGCATTCCCTTTTTTTCTAGCCAATTTATATCTTGCAGCCCATAATGTTCATGCCGTTCAAATAAAATCAGCTGAAAGCGCTCTAAATCCTCAAGCGAAGCAGGCTCGCCATATTCCTCAAGATAGGTTTTTGCGGCATAGACTTTTAACCGAAATGCAACCAATGGACGCTGAATTAAATCTTGCTGGTGGGGTTTGCCAAGGCGAATTGCGACATCAGCTTCGCCCATTCCCAAATCAAGCTCTTCATCACATAATAATAAATCAACATTAATTTCTGGATATTCTGCCAGGAAATACTTCATTTGATCTGCAAGCCAAGTCGTGCCAAATGCGTGGGGCGCGGTGATTTTAAGCTGCCCTGATGCCTTATCTTTCCGCTCGCCAATCAGAACTTGCACCCTTTCAAGCTCTTGAAACACATGATTGGTGGTTTCAAGCAAAAGCGCGCCCTGTTCGGTTAGCTTTAAACCGCGCGCATGGCGATGAAACAGAATAACCCCAAGCGAATCTTCTAAGGTGCTAATATTGCGGCTAATCGCGGATTGTGACAGATTCATCACGCGCATTGCGGCGGTAAAGCTGCCTGCATTTGCAACAGTTTTAAAAACGCGCAACCGATCCCAATCCATTTAACCTATCTTTCTTAAAAAAAAGCCTGAGATAATAACCTCAGGCTTTTAAATATTCATAAATTAAAAGCAAATAATCTATGCTTCGTCTTCATCATCAAGCGGGCCTGAATCTTTGCCTTTTGCTTCAACATCGCGGTCAATCAGTTCAATCACTGCCATTGGGGCATCATCGCCATAACGAAAGCCAGCCTTTAAAACCCGAATATAACCGCCTGGTCTTTGTTCATAGCGCGCGGTAAGTGCATCAAAGATTTTAGCAACCGATGCATCATCACGCAAATAAGCAAAGGCTTGGCGTCTGCGGTGTAAACCGCCTTTTTTGCCAAGTGTAATCAGTTTTTCAACGATTGGTCTTAAATCTTTTGCCTTTGGTAAGGTTGTGGTGATTTGTTCATGCTTAATCAGCGCATTCGCCATATTGACGAACATTGCCTTACGGTGTGACGCGGTGCGATTTAACTTGCGGCCTCTATTTCCATGACGCATTTTATATTTCCTTATAATTTAACAAAGTTGTTTTTTGACCTAGGGGCTTTTTTGCCTAAAGATCTATGGTTTCCAATCGGTCGCTCTGGCTTTTAGCATAAAAGTTTGGGCTACAGCCGATGGTGGAATTTAATATGAGTAATATATTAAAAAGGCTCGTCTAGTTTGCGTGCCAATTCTTCAATATTTTCAGGTGGCCAATCGGGCACATCCATGCCAAGGCTAAGCCCCATGGTTGACAAAACCTCTTTAATCTCATTAAGCGATTTGCGTCCAAAATTTGGGGTGCGCAGCATATCAGATTCTGTTCTTTGCACCAAATCACCAATATAGATGACATTATCATTTTTAAGGCAATTTGCAGAACGCACAGATAGTTCCAGCTCTTCGACTTTACGCAGCAAATGCTTGCTAAAGGGAAGCGCTGCCTGCTGCTCTTCAACCGCTTTTAAGGTTTCAGGCTCATCGAAATTCACAAAGACTTGCAGTTGATCTTGCATGATTCGCGCAGCAAGTCCCAGCGCATCTTCTGGCGTGATTGCGCCATTGGTTGTGATTTCCATGTGCAGGCTGTCATATTCTGTATTTTGCCCAACCCGCGTATCTTCCACTTGATAGGAAATTCTGCGCACGGGTGAGAAAATTGAATCAATCGGAATCAGTCCAATCGGTGCTTCTTCTGGGCGATTCTCAATTGCCGAAACATAGCCTTTGCCATTTGCAACCGTAAACTCAATATTAAGGCTTGCGCCCTTATCCATGCTGCATAATACAAGATCAGGATTCATCACTTCAACATCATGGCCTGTTTCAATCATGCCAGCGGTTACTTCGCAAGGACCTTGTGCTGAAAGACGAATACGGGCGGTGCCTGTGCCATGCATCCGCAGCGCCATTTCCTTAATATTCATAATAATGTCGCTAACATCTTCGCGAACCCCAGGGACGGAAGAAAATTCATGCAGAACACCATCAATTTTAATTGCGGTCACGGCTGCACCTTGCAAAGAGCTTAACAAGACACGGCGCAAAGCATTGCCAAGCGTCAATCCAAAACCACGCTCCAAAGGCTCAATTTCAATATGGGCCTGACGCGTTGGTTCAAGCCCGGGTTTGATCTCTGGCTTGCGGGGTTTAATAAGTTCTTGCCAGTTGCGCTCAAGATGATTGATGCTCATTTAAAATGCCTCTTTGTTGCTTTTTTAAAAAACAGTTTTTTGAATATAAGCGAATGTGATCGCCATTTAAAATCGTTAAGAACGATCAAAAGAACGCTATTATACACGGCGGCGTTTGCGGGGTCTGCACCCATTATGCGGAACAGGCGTCACATCACGAATGGTCGTGATCGTAAAGCCCGCAGCTTGTAATGCGCGAAGGGCTGATTCGCGCCCTGAACCTGGGCCGCATACATTCACATCCAAAGTGCGCATTCCATGCTCAGCTGCTTTGCGTGCGGCATCTTCTGCTGCAAGCTGCGCTGCAAATGGCGTTGATTTGCGTGATCCCTTAAAGCCTTGAACCCCCGCCGTTGACCAAGAAATTGCATTGCCTTGGGGATCGGTGATGGTGATCATGGTATTGTTAAAGGTTGCATTAACATATGCAATGCCTGAAACAATATTTTTCTTCTCTTTACGCTTGCGCACTGCCTGCTTTGCCATTCGACTGTTTCCTAATCGCTATCGTTAAATTAAAATTATTTCTTCTTACCAGCAATTGCCTTGGCTGGCCCTTTTCTGGTGCGCGCATTCGTATGGGTGCGCTGACCGCGTACAGGTAGATTGCGGCGATGGCGTAAGCCCCGATAGCAACCAAGATCCATTAACCGCTTAATGTTCATTGCAACTTCGCGGCGCAAATCCCCCTCAACCATATAATCGCGATCAATCACATCGCGAATCTTGGCAAGTTCATCTTCGGTTAATTGATTAACGCGCCGCGCATGATCAATATCGCATTTTTTCAGAATCTGGGTCGAGCTGGTTAAGCCGATTCCCGTAATATAGGTTAAAGCAATTAAAACCCGCTTTTGGGTTGGAATGTTGATACCAGCAATACGCGCCACGCCATATACTCCTTAAAAAAACAAACCATTATAATGGTTAATTTATCTTTATTGAATTTGTTAATTTTGTTTCTTGGTTAAAATCAATCAAATTTCTTTTTTTTAAACAAATTTGATCTTGCAATCAATTTATAAATTCATCCCATTCATCAAAAACAGGCTTGCGAATAATAGTAATTTATACCCGCCTGTCAAGGATTCTTTTAATAACTTTACAGCCTGCCGCTATGCGGATTTCAATAAGCCTAAGATTTGATCCGTTACCGCATCAATCGGCTGCATGCCATCCACTTTTTCAAGCAAGTTCATATCCGCATAATACGGCAAAATTGGTGCCGTTTGCTCATGGTAAACCGCAAGCCGCTGTTTTACCGTTTCTGCATTATCATCTTTGCGGCGTGTGAATTTATCCGCCCCGCAAGCATCACAAATGCCCGCTTGTTTGGGCTTTTGAAATTCATCATGATAGCCTGCCCCGCACGCTTCACAGCTGTAACGCCCAACAATACGCTGGGTTAAAGCGGCATCATCCACCACCATCTCGACCACTTTGGATAAGGGGGCTTTTTTATCGCTTAACATCTGATCCAACGCCTTTGCCTGCACGACATTGCGCGGAAACCCATCAAGGATAAAGCCATTTTTGCAATCGGGCTGATCAATGCGGTTTGAAATAATATCAATCACCAACGCATCTGGCACCAATTCCCCTGCTTCCATAATTTGCTTTGCTTTAACGCCCAATTCGGATTGCAGCTTTACTTCTGCACGCAGCATATCACCAGTTGATAATTGCACAAGCCCGTGGGTTTGTTCAATCCGTTTGGCTTGCGTTCCTTTTCCTGCACCTGGGGGACCCAACAAAATAATATTTAACATTATCTGCGCCCTTTCAATTTAGATTTGCGGATAAGCCCCTCATATTGATGCGCAAGCAAATGGCTTTGAATTTGGGTCATCGTATCCATGGTCACGGTCACAACAATCAAAAGGCTGGTTCCACCAAGATAGAAAGGAACAGAATATTTTGCAATTAACATTTCAGGGATAATACACACCACCGATAAATAAGCAGCCCCAATAACGGTTAATCTGGTTAGGATATGATCCAAATGGCTGGCGGTATTTGCACCAGGGCGAATGCCAGGGATAAACCCGCCATTTTTCTTTAGATTATCGGCTGTATCTTTTGGATTAAAGACAATCGAAGTATAAAAGAAACAGAAAAACACGATCAAACCAATATAAAGCCCAAGATATAATGGCTGCCCATGACCAAGATAGCTGCTAATATAGCCAAGCCAGCCTGAATTTTCGGCTTCAGCCCCTGCACCAGAAAAATTCGCCAAAGTTAAGGGCATCAATAATAAGGCACTGGCAAAAATTGGCGGAATAACGCCAGCTGTATTGATTTTCAAAGGCAGATGTGAATTCTCACCACCATACATTTTATTGCCGACTTGGCGTTTGGGATATTGCACCATCAAACGGCGTTGTGCGCGTTCAAAAAAGACGATCACTGCAATCACCGCAACCGCCAGCAAAAACAATCCCAAAATGATAAAGGTGGACATGCGCCCTTGACGGCCAAGCTCCAAAGTGGTTGCAAGCGCGGTTGGCAGCCCAGCAACAATCCCTGCAAAAATAATCAGCGAAACACCATTACCGACCCCGCGCTGGGTAATTTGCTCCCCCAGCCACAACAAGAACATAGTGCCGCCAACAAGCCCAATCACCGTCGTAAAGCGAAACATAAAGCCAGGGTCAATGACCGCCATACCGCCCAATGATGTTTGCATGGTTTCAAGCCCAACCGCAATGCCGTAACCTTGAACGGTTGCCAATAACACGGTTCCATAACGGGTATATTGATTGATTTTCTTGCGCCCTGCTTCCCCGTCTTTTTTCAAAGTTTCAAGGCTGGGGACAACCGAAGTCATCAGCTGCATAATAATCGATGCCGAAATATAGGGCATGATGTTAAGTGCAAAAATGGTCATGCGCGACAAAGCGCCGCCCGCGAAAGTGTCAAAAATATCCAGAACGCCGCCGCGCTGTTGATCAAATATATCCTCTAGGATAATGGGATCAATGCCAGGCAACGGCAAATAGGTACCAATCCGATAAATGATCAAAGCGCCCAAGGTAAACCATAGGCGCTTTTTTAATTCTGTAGCTTTAGAAAGCGCCCCAAAATTAAAATTTGACGCCATTTGTTCGGCCATTGAAGCCATTATTTATCGTCCTTTAAAAAAGTAAGGCTCAAACAAGATCAGCCCAAATAACAGTTAGACCAAACAACGATTATGCCAAAAAGATTAAGCCAAAAAAAATTAAGACTGACGGGCTGCCCGCTTTTTCGCAGCTTGCTCGCGGCGTAAAGTGCGTTTGCCTGTTTTCAAGGGGGCTTTTGCTTCTGGAAGCTTCACGGTTCCGCCCGCTGCTGCAACCTGATCCTGTGCTGATTTTGAAGCGCCTGCAACTGCAAATTCAACCTTTGCAGAAAGACTGCCTTTTGCAAGCAACCTTACACCATCTTTTGCAGCAGAAATAACGCCCGCAGCAATTAAAGCTTCAGCATCAACCAATTTGCTTGCATCCAAACGCCCATTATCAATGGCGGTTTGAATGCGCCCTAAATTAACTTCCGACCAATCAGAACGGGTTGGGTTATTAAACCCAAACTTAGGCAAACGGCGATAGAGCGGCATTTGCCCCCCTTCAAACCCATTAATTGATACGCCTGAACGCGATTTTTGACCTTTAACACCGCGCCCACCAGTTTTGCCTTTTCCGCTGCCGATGCCGCGCCCAACCCGTATGCGGGATTTGGTTGCGCCTTTATTGTCGGATAATTGATTTAACAACATAAAATTTACTCCTCAATGACTGTCACAAGGTGATGGACTTTGCGAACCATCCCTCGAACCGATGCGGTATCTTCTAGCACGCGTTCGCGGTGCATTTTATTCAAGCCAAGCCCCTTTAGGGTTGCCAGCTGATCTTTCTTGCGGCCAATCGGGCTTGCAATCTGCCGCACTTTAATGGTTTTTTCTTTTGTCATTTTTAAAAACTCTCACTATCTCATTTCGCGCATTTGCTGAATTCTGCATCTTAATCCTTATGCATAAAAGATTAAGATTTCATTGCGCATACTGATTAACTATCCACAGATGCGCTTGCTTCTTGACCGCGTGGTTCATTTGGGCGTCTTGCGGTAATATCCGCAGGTTTAAGCCCGCGCCTTGCAGCAACGCTTCGCGGCGTCATAGAGCGGGTTAGCCCATCAAAAGCAGCCTTAACCATATTATAAGGATTGGAGCTTCCAACCGATTTCACCACAATATCTTGAATGCCCAAAGCTTCAAACACCGCGCGGGTAGGACCGCCAGAAATAATGCCCGTTCCTGTTGGTGCTGCGCGCATAAAGACACGCCCTGCGCCAAAACGACCCATAATATCATGGTGCAGTGTGCGGCCTTGACGCAAATGAACGCGCATAATGTTGCGTTTGGCTTGTTCGGTTGCCTTGCGAATCGCCTCTGGCACTTCGCGGGCTTTACCTGAACCATAACCTGCACGCCCTTTACCATCACCAACAACCACAAGCGCAGCAAAACCAAAACGGCGTCCACCTTTTACGACTTTTGCTACCCGATTAATTCCAACCAGTTTTTCAATTAATTCTGGTTCATTATCACGGTTATCGCGTCCGCCAGCATCATCTTTTGGGGGTCGTGCCATCATCTAAATCCTTATTTTAATCGCTAAATACTTATGCTAATCATTAATTTTTAAAATTTCAAGCCTGCTTCGCGTGCAGCATCGGCAAGCGCTTTCACGCGCCCATGGAATTTATAACCGCCGCGATCAAACACCACAACATCTACTTTTAAAGCAGCGGCGCGTTCACCAAGCAATTTTCCAACTTCGGTTGCAGCCGCAACATCGCCGCCTTTTGCTAATTTATCACGCAGTGTCTTGTCTTTGCTGGAAGCCATACATAAAGTATTGCCATTCAGATCATCAATAATTTGCGCATAAATATGCTTTGACGAGCGAAAAACAGACAGGCGCGCTTTGCCATTCGCTTTGTTGCGAAGCTGATAACGCGCACGGCGTGCACGCCTTGCAAAAAGTTCTTTATTGTTCAGCATTTCCTAAACAGCCTTTCCTTAATTATTTCTTCTTCTTGCCTTCTTTGCGTACCACATATTCATCATCATAACGAATGCCTTTACCGCCATAAGGCTCTGGCACGCGATAAGCGCGAATATTGCTTGCAAATTGACCAAGCGTTTGCTTGTTATGACCTGAAATCACCAGCGCATTATTACGATCCCCTTCAACGGAAACCTTAATGTCTTCTGGAACATCAATGATCACGGGATGGCTAAGCCCAAGCGAAAGCTCAAGCTTGCTGCCAGTTAGCGTGGCACGATACCCAACGCCTTGCAGCAATAATTTTTTGGTAAAGCCCGCAGTTGCACCCGTTACCGCATTTTGAATTAAAGCGCGCATGGTTCCCCAATTTTGGCGCGCACGCTTGCTATTGGTCTCAGGCGTGACTTCAACGACATTATCATTAACGGCAACCTTGATATAATCAAGCAGCGTTACAGTTTGGCTGCTTTTGCTGCCCTTAACATGAAACTCACCAGCCTCAATCTTGGCTTCTGATCCAGCTGGCAAGGCAACGGGATATTTTCCTATGCGTGACATTATAAAGCTCCAATATAATCAATTAAAATACTTTGCACAAAACTTCACCGCCAACATTTGCAGTGCGCGCTTCGTGATCAGTCATTACCCCACGCGGGGTAGAAAGAATGGAAATCCCAAGCCCATTATAATGGCGGGGCAGCGATTTAATGGTGGTATAAATGCGCCTTCCAGGGCGTGATACACGCTGAATTTCTTGAATGACGGCTGCGCCTTCATGATATTTCAGTTCAACCGAAATTTCATGGATTCCGCCACGAATTTCAGCTTGGCTATAGCCCCTTATAAAGCCTTCACGCAATAATACATCCAGCACACTGGCTTTCAATTTGGATGCAGGAACAGACACAACTTTCTTTTTTGCGGATTGTCCATTCCTGATGCGGGTCAACATATCTGCCAAAGGATCGCTCATCGACATTATTTGTTATCCTTTTCTTAAATTTTTTAGCTTTCTGAAAATATTTTACAAAGCTAAACTGTCTTAAATTAAAATTATGAAATGTAAAGCGAATAAAGTCGCCTTACCAACTTGATTTTGTTACCCCTGGCAATTGACCATTAGATGCCATATCACGAAGCGCAATTCTGGAAACTCTAAATTTACGGTAAAATGCCTTAGGCCTTCCTGTAATTTCACAGCGATTATGCACCCTTACAGGGCACGCATTTTTAGGAAGCGCATCCAATTTCATTTGCGCGACAAAACGGGCCTCGCCATCAACTGACTTATCACTGACCGTTGCTTTCAATGCTGCGCGCTTTTTCGATAGACTGCGCGTCATTTTTTCCCGTTTTTTATTCCGATTTACTGCGCTTACTTTTGCCATAATCTGCCTTTAACTCCTAAATCTATATTATGCTCTAAAGGGCATATTCATATGTTTTAACAAGGAACGCGCTTGCGTATCATCTTTTGCATCTGTGCAAATCACAATATCCATCCCGATCATATCTTCTGCTTTATCATAATCAATTTCAGGAAACACAATTTGCTCTTTCAATCCAAGCGCATAATTGCCGCGACCATCAAAGCTTTTTGGGCTGACACCGCGAAAATCACGAACCCTTGGCAGCGCGATATTAATCAAACGGTCAAGAAATTCATACATTTTTTGACCGCGCAAAGTGACCTTACAGCCAATCCCCATGCCTTCACGCAATTTAAAGGTCGAGACTGATTTTTTTGCTTTTGCAATAATAGGCTGCTGACCAGAAATATCGCGCATTGCCTCTATTGCATTGGTAAGTTTTTTGCGATCCGCCGTTGCTTGACCAACGCCCATATTAATCACAATCTTTGTGACTTTGGGGATTTGCATTACATTTTGATATGCAAATTCAGATTGCAAATCTGACTTGATTTTCTCTTCATATAATGCCCGAAGTCGTGGCTGATACGCATTATTTGCCTTAACCATAATCTTTATTCCTTATTACTCATGCCTTAGGCGATTACTCATGCCTTAGGCGGTCATTCATATCGCATATCTTTATGCGATTATCTGTCCCGAGCGCTTTGCAAATCGCACTTTTTTCCCAGTTTCATCCATTTTAAACCCAACCCGCACCGGCTTATCATCCGCAGGATCAATCAAGGATAGATTTGAAAGCTGAATAGGCATCGCCTTTGTTTCAATTCCGCCATCACGGCCTGCTTGCGGTTTATTATGTTTTGATACGGTGTTCACATCGCGCACAATCGCTTTTCCCGTCTTAGGGTCAACTGACATGACATCGCCGCGTTTTCCAGCATCGCGCCCTGACAGGACTTGAACTGTATCGCCTTTTTTAATTTTCTTAGCCATTATAGCACCTCCGGCGCCAAAGAAATGATTTTCATGAATTTTTTAGCGCGCAATTCGCGAACGATCGGGCCAAAAATACGCGTTCCAATGGGTTCATTTTGCTTGTTAATCAACACAGCAGCATTCGCATCAAAACGAATTCTTGAACCATCCGCGCGCTTAACATCTTTTGCAGTACGCACAACAACAGCGCGCTGCACAGACCCTTTTTTAACTTTTCCCCGAGGAATCGCATCCTTTACCGAGACGACAATAATGTCACCGACCGAAGCATATTTACGCTTTGATCCGCCCAGCACCTTGATGCACTGAACCCTACGCGCACCCGAGTTATCGGCAACATTAAGGTTTGTTTGCATCTGTATCATTTATCAAATACTCCTTAACTCAAAAAATTCTATTCAATCTTGAATGTTACTTAGCTTTGAATCTTGCTTAACCAGCAACACTTGTTATAACGCTATCCAATGTCCAACTTTTCAATCGTGAAACGGGACGGCATTCTACAATTTTCACATAATCGCCAAGCTTCGCCGCATTCTCGCCATCATGGGCGTGAAATTTTTTCGAACGGCGAATTGACTTGCCCAATACGGGGTGACGAACTCTGCGCTCAACCAAGACAACAATGGTCTTGTCATTCTTATCCGACACTACGCGGCCAAGTAAAATGCGTTTTGGCATCTTTTCAAATCCTTATTAAAAAATCCATTAAGCGTCCAGCAGCTTCCCTTTGCGCTCACCCAACACGGTTTTAATTTTGGCAATGTCCCTGCGTACTGCACGAATACGCGCTGTACTGCCAACACCACCTGCGGCTTGTTGAAATCTTAGATTCAACTGCTCTTTTCGCAACTCAAGCAAATCTGCTTTTAATTCATCCAGTGACTTTGCACGAATATCAATAATCTTTGTCATTTTACTCTCCTTGATATCCAAGCCGAACAACCATTTTGGTGCGAATTGACAATTTCGCTGAACCCAAATCAAACGCATCACGGGCTGCTTGCTCGCTAATGCCGTCCATTTCAAACATAACACGGCCAGGCTTTACCCTGCATACCCAATATTCAGGTGACCCTTTCCCTTTACCCATGCGAACCTCAGCAGGTTTGCGCGATACAGGAACATCAGGAAAAACTCTGATCCATACTTTACCTTGGCGTTTAACTGAACGCGTAATCGCGCGCCTTGCGGCTTCGATTTGGCGTGCGGTAATCCTGCCTGGTTCCAGCGCTTTTAAGCCAAAAGCACCAAAATTAAGATCCGATCCGCCTTTTGCAAGACCATGAATTCTACCCTTATGGGCTTTACGATATTTTGTTCTTTTTGGCGATAACATAATCAAACACCCTTTATAATAATCCTAAATTCCAACAGATAATCAGCGTGAATTTCCCGATGCAGCCGATGCTGCGCCATTAATTTCGGTTGAACGCTTATCTTGTGCATAAGGATCATGGGCTAAAACCTCGCCCTTAAAGATCCAAACCTTAACACCGCAAACACCATAAGTCGTATTTGCACGCGCCGTTGCATAATCAATATCTGCACGCAAAGTATGAAGCGGCACCCGCCCTTCGCGCGTTTGTTCGGTGCGGGCAATTTCTGCTCCGCCCAAGCGTCCGCCAACTTGAATGCGAATGCCTTCTGCGCCCATCCGCATCGCCCCTTGCAATGCGCGTTTCATCGCACGGCGAAACGCAACACGGCGCTCAAGCTGCTGCGCGATTGATTCTGCAACCAATTTTGCATCAAGCTCTGGCTTGCGGATTTCAACAATATTAAGACCGACTTCGCTGCCAACCATTTTATTTAATGATTTTCTTAAAACTTCAATTTCCGATCCTTTTTTACCGATCACCGCGCCTGGGCGCGCTGTGTGAATGGTAACACGCGCGCGATTTGCAGGGCGTTCAATCATAATTTTTGAAACGCCAGCACTTGCTAGCTTTTTTTCAAGAAAAGCGCGCAAAGAAACATCTTGATGCAGCTGCTTGGCATAACCTTTTGCAGCAAACCATCTTGAATCCCAAGTGCGGTTAATGCCAACCCTAAATCCAATTGGATTAATTTTCTGACCCATTAATTTAACTCCTTGCGTTCGCCAAGAATAATCGTCAAATTGGCAAAAGGTTTTAAAATCCGTGACGAGCGTCCACGCCCTCTAACATGAAATCGCTTCATAACCAAGGCTTTTCCGACATAGGCTTCCTTGACATAAAGCGCATCAACATCCATTGCATGGTTGTTTTCTGCATTTGAAATTGCCGAACTCAATAAATCGCGCACGGCTTTTGCAATCCGTCTGCGGGAAAAGCTAAGCTCATTCATTGCTTTTTCTGCATCTTTACCACGAATGGTTTGCGCGACCAAATTTAATTTTTGAGGGCTTACCCGCAAGCTGCGTGCAATCGCCTTTGATTCTTGTTGATCCTGTGCCATGACCGTTACTTCCTTTTTGCTTTTTTATCAGCCGCATGGCCATAATATGTCCGTGTGGGCGCAAATTCACCGAATTTATGACCAACCATATGTTCTGTCACATTGACAGGCACATGTTTCTTACCATTATGAACGGCAAAATTAAGCCCGACAAATTGCGGAAGAATGGTTGAACGCCTTGCCCAAATTTTGATCGCATCACGCCGACCAGAGGCTTTTGATTCCTCAATCTTTTTGAATAAATAATGGTCAACAAACGGACCTTTCCAAACTGAACGCGACATATTTTTATTCCTTACCCAAAATTACTTCTTAGCATAACGACGACGAACAATAAATTTGTCCGTGGCCTTGTTCGTGCGGGTGCGCTTGCCCTTGGTTGGTACACCCCAAGGTGTAACAGGATGACGGCCGCCCGATGTGCGTCCCTCACCACCACCATGAGGGTGATCAACAGGATTCATCACAACACCGCGTACCGATGGGCGAATGCCCCGCCAGCGATTGCGTCCAGCCTTACCAAGATTGACATTTTGCCAATCTGGATTAGAAACCGCCCCAATCGATGCCATGCATTCTGCATCCACTCTTCTAACTTCACCTGAAGTTAATTTAAGCTGTGCAAATCCTTGATCGCGCCCAACAAGCTGTGCATAAGCCCCCGCAGAGCGCGCAAGCTGCCCGCCCTTGCCTGGCTTCATTTCAATATTATGAATGATTGTGCCGATCGGAATATTTGCAAGCTTCATGGCATTGCCAGGCTTTACATCCACCTTGTCACCAGCAACCACATTATCGCCAACTTTCAATCGTTGCGGTGCCAAAATATAGGCAAGCGTATCATCTTCATAACGAATAAGCGCGATAAAAGCTGTGCGGTTTGGATCATATTCCAACCGTTCAACCGTTGCCAAGCCTGTATGTTTGCGCTTGAAATCGACCAAACGATAGCGTTGCTTATGCCCGCCCCCACGCGCGCGCGCTGTTTTACGCCCCATATTGTTGCGTCCACCCGAACGGTTTTTCCCCTCGGTCAGATGCTTAACAGGACCGCCCTTATGAAGCGATGAACGGTCAATTAAGACAAGTCCGCGCGTTCCTGGCGTATTTGGTTTATATTGCTTAAGTGCCATAATTGACCCCTTTTTCCCTACAAAACGACAACAGGTTTAAATGCCTGAAGAAAGATCTAAATTCTCGCCATCTGCCAATGTCACGATTGCTTTTTTGCAATCAGACAGCTGACCTTTACGCCCGCGAAAACGGCGTTGCTTGCCCTTGCGCACCAGCGTGTTCACGGCATCAACCTTAACTTCAAATAACATTTCAACCGCTTTTTTAATTTCAATTTTATTTGAATCCATCGCGACATTAAACATCACTTGATTATGTTGCGATAAAAGCGTTGATTTTTCGCTAACAACGGGTGAGCGAATAATATTATAGGCCTGTTCTTTGGAAAGACCATCACGCGCTTCTTTCACTTTTGAAAAAAATTTCCAGCTCATTTTAAGCGCTCCTCTAATTTCATTACAGCATCTTTGGTTAAGACCAGATTATGGCGACGCAAAATATCATAGACATTCGCCCCTTGCGCAGGCAATATATCAATATTTGGCAGGTTGCGCGCCGATAATACAAAATTTTGATCCAGTGTTTCACCATCAATGAACAAGACATTGGAAAGCCCCAACGCCAATAATTTTTCAGCAACAGGCTTTGTTTTTACAGCGTCAACCGCTAAGGCATCAATAATTTTAATTTGCCCAGCCTGCGCTTTTGAAGATAAAGCATGCTTTAATCCCAATACCCGCATTTTTTTGGTTAGATCATGGGCATGAGAGCGCACAACAGGACCATGCGCAACGCCACCACCACGAAATTGTGGGGCTTTACCCTCACCTTGACGCGCCGTACCGCCGCCTTTTTGCTTACCAATCCGCTTGGTGCTGCCCGCAACTTCACTGCGTTGCTTCACCTTATGATTGCCAGAGCGGCGTTTTGCAAGCTGCCAATTTACCAGCCTTGTCAAAATATCTTTTCTAGGCTCAAGCCCAAAAACAGCATCACTTAGTTCAATTGAACCTGCGGCTTTATTGTCTAAGGTTAAAATATCTAATTTCATAATATTACATCCGATTACAAGTTAAGAGGCTGCGCCAGCATCATTTGATTCGGCTTCATCTGCTTTTTGTTCCGCATCTTTTTTTAAACCTGCAGGAAGCGGAATGCCATCAAAAGCGGGTTTCTTTACAGCATCGCAAATATGCACCCATCCATTTTTAGGGCCAGGAACCGCGCCAAGCACAAAGACCAAGCCTTTTTCTGCATCCACTTCAACAATTTCCAAATTTTGGGTCGTGGTGCTGCGCGCACCCATATGACCCGCCATTTTTTTACCTTTGAATACACGACCAGGATCTTGGTTTTGACCCGTTGAACCATGCGAACGATGCGAGACTGACACACCGTGTGATGCGCGTAAACCACCAAAACCATGGCGTTTCATCGCCCCTGCAAAGCCTTTACCAACCGAAGTTGCGCTAACATCAACCATTTGCCCAACGACAAAATGATTTGCGCCAAGCTCATCACCAACATTCAGCATATTATCAGCTTCAACCCGAAATTCTGCCACATGCTTTGCAGGCTCAATTTCAAGCTTTGCATAATGACCTTGCAGCGGCTTACTGGTATGTTTGGCTTTGCGAATGCCCGAACCAAGCTGTATCGCAATGTAACCATCACGATCCATCGTTCTAAGCGATGTTACCCTGACATTATCCATATGTAGCACAGTCACAGGCTGCTTAGAGCCATCTTCTGCCCATATCCTTGTCATTCCAAGTTTTTTAGCGATTACACCGCAACGCATGGCGTCGATCCTTCCTAAACCTTAATCCTGCACACTTAATAAGTGTGACTTATAATTTAATCTCAACATCAACCCCAGCAGCCAAATCCAGCTTCATCAGCGCATCAACCGTTTGTGGGGTGGGGTCTAATATGTCCAAAACCCGCTTATGGGTTCTAATTTCAAATTGCTCACGGCTTTTCTTATCAATATGCGGTGAACGCAACACGGTAAAACGCTCAATTCGCGTTGGAAGCGGAATTGGACCGCGCACATCCGCACCCGTACGGCGCGCTGTACTAACAATCTCTTGTGAAGATTGATCCAATACGCGATGATCATAAGCACGCAACCGAATTCTTATATTTTGACTGTCCATTATACCCTCAATTCACATATAATAAGCGGCGGTAAATTACCGCCGCTTTTTATTTCACATACTTATTTTTTAACTTCAACAACCACGCCTGCACCCACTGTGCGCCCGCCTTCGCGAATGGCAAAGCGTAAATCCTTGTCCATGGCGATCGGGTTAATCAGGGTAACATCAAAAGTTGCATTATCACC
>JBGCED010000057.1:0-20186 GCA_045106055.1 Alphaproteobacteria bacterium | reverse complement strand
CATGATCGCTGGTTTTTAAACCGCATCGCAACCCATATTTTGGCGTATGAAGGCGACAGCCAAGTCGTGTGGTTTGAAGGCAATTATGAAGATTATGAAGCCGACCGCAAAAGAAGGCTTGGCAATCAAGCAGACCGCCCCCACCGCATCAAATATCGGCGCCTAGAACGGTAATTTAAACGCGAACGCTAACTTAAAAGCGAACGGTAACTTAAAGGCGAACGCTAAGCATTTTTCCCTAAATCTGATGTCATAAAAACTGTTCTTGATTGAAAATATCAAGCAGCGTTTGTTCTAGCTTTCGTTTTTTCTGGGGATGGGTGATTTTATGCCCGTAAATATCGCGCACATAAAATACATCAATTAATTTTTCGCCATAGGTTGAAACCTTAGCGGAATGAAGTTGCAAATTTTGCTGTGCAAGCGCGCCCGCAATAAAATATAGAATGCCCGGGCGATCGCGGCCCTTGACCTCAATCACGGTTTTTGTGTTGCTGGCATCATTATCAATAAAAACACTTGGCTGGATTGTGCCTTCAATTTCACGGCGCGCAAGCGGGCGGTTAAGATGGTTAAGCATCCGCTGGCGCACATCAATTTTGCCTGACAGCGTGTGATCAATCGATGTTTTAAGCCGTTCAATGTCTTTATCATTGATAAAGCGGTGACCATCGCTGGTTTGCACAATAAAATGATTAATCGTTAAGCCATCGGACAAGGTGGCAATGGTCGCAGCAATCACTTCGCCGCCCGCCATCGTGATTGACCCCGCAATTCTTGAAAATACGCCTTGATGGGCAGGGCAGCAAAGGGTCAATTCGGTAACATCGCCCACAGGATTATTATCAATGGTTAAATGTAATTGTTCAGGATGAAGCCTTGCATTATTGACCAGATTTGCTTGTGCGCGCAGCGTTTCAGGCTCAAATTGTAATAAATATTGTTCGCCTGCCATCGCCAAATAATGCTCAATATCCGGCACTGCCCATGAATCGGCTTCCAGCAAATGATAAAGCTGGTCGCGCTGCTGCTGCAGCCGTTGATGGAATTGTGAATTGCTGACCCCGCCCCCCAGCATTGCTGCCTCGGCGCGTTGATAAAGGGCGCGCAGCAAGCTTGCTTTCCAATTGTTCCAGCTATTAGGGCCAACGGCACGAATATCAACCACAGTTAAGCATAAAAGCATCCGCAGCAATTCAGGGCTTTGCACCAATTCAACAAAATCCTTGATGGTTTTGGGATCATCCAGATCGCGCTTGGTTGCCGTTTTTGACATGGCAAGATGATGATTCACCAGCCATGCCGCATCTGCGGTTTCTTCTTTGTTCAAGCCAAATCTTGGCCCCAATTTATGGGCAATTTGCGCACCAATCACAGAATGATCGCCGCCGCGCCCTTTGGCAATATCATGCAAGAACACCGCCAGATACAAAACCTCTCGTCGCTGAATGCGCGGCAACAAGGTTGAAGCCAGCGGGTGCAGCGCGGCACTTAGCCCCCGTTCAATTTGATTTAAAAACCCAATCGCACGAATGGTATGTTCATCGGTTGTATATATATGATACATATCAAATTGCATTTGGGCAACGACCCGCCCAAAATCTGGAATGAAACGCCCCAGCACCCCTGATTCACTCATTAACCGCAGGGCATTTTCAGAATTTTTTGCCGCGCATAGAATATCCATAAATAAACGATTGGCAGATTTCTGCTTGCGCAAATTTGGGGTGATTTGCTTTAAATTTTCCCCCAGCATCCGCCAGCAATCTGGATGTGGATCAAGATCATAATCGGCGATCAGTTTAAACAGCCGAATCATATCCACGGGCTGCGTTTTAAATTGATCCGTTTCCACGGGCAGCAAACGCCCTTCTTTTAAATAAAACCCGTCTATTTTTTGGGTAAGCTTGGTCGGGCGCAAGCGGCTTAACCAGCCCGAGCTTTGCTGCGCGCGCTCAAACACGCCCATAAAGATGCGGGTTAAGTCGGCAATGTGCCGCGCATTTAAAAAATAATGCTTCATTAACCGCTCGGTGCCGCTGGTGCCGGCATGATCCTTATAGCCCATGCGCTTGGCAATTTCAGGCTGCGCGGTAAAGGTTAGCCGTTCTTCTGCGCGTCCTGCCCAATGATGCAAATGCACCCGCAGCGTCATTAAAAAATCCTTCGCGCGCATAAATTGGGCTGCGTGGTCTTGGGATATGATTTCCTTTTCAACCAATGGCGCAAGATCATAGGTTTGAAATAATAGCTCTACGCCCCAATGCAGCATATGCAAATCACGCAGCCCGCTTTTGCCATCCTTGATATTGGGTTCCAGTAAATAGCGCGAATCACCAAGCCGATGATGGCGTTCTTCGCGCTCTTTAAGCTTTGCATCCAGCAATTTTGTTTGATTGGGCAATAAAACCTGTTTTGTCCAACTTGATGCTAATTCGTCAAAAAAGGCGCGGTGGCCCGTTATAAATCTGGCTTCCAGCAAAGTGGTGAATATCGTATTGTCTTTTTTGCACAGCGCCATACATTCATTGATGGAACGGCTGGATTGCCCCACTTTTAAACGCAAATCCCACAGAAAATACAAAGTAGATTCAATGATCTGTTCCAAGCGCGGGGATAATTTATGATAATATAAAAACAATAAATCAATATCGGAATAGGGCGCAAGCTCTCCTCTGCCATAGCCGCCAACGGCAATGATTGCCAGCTGTTCGCCCTTGGTCGGATTTGCCGTATCAAAGACATAATCGCTATGAAGTTCATAAATTAAGCGGATAATTTGATCCATTAGCATGGCGTGACCCGCCATCGCAAGGCTGCCATTATGGTCTTTTTCAAAGCGGGTGCGAATCGTATCCCGCCCATGTTGAAGTGCCTGTTTTAAGGTTTCAAGCCAAAGCGGGCGCACCTGCTCATGCTTTCCTTGCTGGGCATCAAGCTGATCAATCAAGCGTTGCTTCAAGACTTGGCGCTCAATGATCGTTCGTGGCTTGGTAAGGGTTGGTAAATTTATAAACATGATAAGACTTAGTGTGATTCTATGGATATAGTCCTAGATAAGGCTTTTAAATGCTGAATTAAACCCGCATTTGCATAATCTGGCAGCTGATCTTCAAACATTGCCATTAATTGCCATTGTGCAGCATTTATGTCACGGCTCTTTTGCTGCCGATAGGCGGATAATTCAAGATAATGCGGCATTAATTCTTCATTAATTAAATGCATCACCGCGCTTATCCATTTAATGCTTGCCGCATAATCATCTTGTGACGGCTTGAAATGATCAAATAATTCGCCTGCAACCGCATCAAAGCCCTTGGGTTCGATTAATTTTGCATTTGGAATATAACGCAGCGATAATATGGTGCAGATAGCGGGTTCAAAATGGGTCAAACATAGCACGAAATCTTTAATCCGATAGGGATTATCAATCAGCGGGATTAAATCTGGGTTTTCAAGCCCAACCGCTTCAATGGCGCGCAAAGAATCCTGAACCATTAGCTGTGCATGATATAGTCACGCATCGCGGCGGTTTCTTGTTCAAGCGTCTTAATTCGGTATTTAACCACATCCCCAATGGAAATCATGCCCAATAATTTTTGCTGATCGGACATGATCGGGACATGGCGAAAGCGTCCCTCGCTCATGATGATCATAATTGAATCAATCGTGTCGCTGGGCGTGCAAGTCTGAACTTTTTCAACCATATATTCCGATACTGGCTTATCAAGACATTGGGTTGCAGCTTTTTCATCTTGTTTTTCGCCCAAAGCGCGCACAATATCGCGTTCGGTAAAAATGCCTTGCAGATCGCCTTGATCATTTACAATCAGCAATGCGCCAATTTTATGCTTATTCAATAAGATAGACGCTTCTGCAACGCAAGCATCGGGGCGAATTGTGATTAACGCACCTGATTTGCCATCCAATATTTTTTGAGCCGTCATCGCTTGACCTCCTTTTATTTTTATTTACGAATAAAAATAGATTAAGCGATTGATCACAAGCTTTCAAGCATTAATCATAACGCAGCGAATGCTTCCTCCCAAGTGCCAGTGGTTGCAGCCTTGGTATATTCGGTTGCACGATTCTCAAAGAAATTTGCGTGTTCTTCGCCATTTAGAATCTCGTCAAGCCAAGGCAGCGGATTTTTCTTAATGCCATAAATGGGATCAAAATGCAGCTGCTCTAGGCGGCGATCGGCAATAAACCGAATATAGGATTTAATATCTTCCGCAGTCATGCCGCGCACCGCCCCCATCTCAAACGCCAGATCAATAAACGCATCTTCATGTTCAACAATGGTTTCACATGCTTTCGTTAGTTCTATTTTCAATTTATAACGATCAATTTGCGGGTTTTCTTCCAGAAAAGTATGATACAGGCGAATGATGGATTGCGTGTGCAAGGTTTCATCACGCACCGACCATGTCACGATCTGCCCCATCCCTTTCATGCGGTTATGGCGCGGAAAGTTAAGCAAAATCGCAAAGGATGCAAACAGCTGCAAGCCTTCGGTAAAGGCACCAAACACCGCCAAGGTTTTGGCAATATCTTCGTTGGTATCCACGCCCCAAAGATGCATATAATCATATTTATCTTTCATTTCCTTATATTTAAAAAATGCCTGATATTCTGATTCATCCATGCCAATCGTTTCAAGCAAATAGGAATAAGCCGCAATATGCACCGTTTCAATATTGGAAAATGCAGAAAGCATCATTTGAACTTCGGTTGGTTTAAACACCCGTGAATAATGACGCATATAGCAATTATTCACCTCGACATCTGCTTGCGTGAAAAAGCGAAAAATTTGAGTGAGCAAATGCCGTTCATTATCTTCAAGCCGATGTGACCAATCCTTAATATCTTCGGCAAGCGGCACTTCTTCTGGTAGCCAATGTAATTGTTGCTGCAATTTCCAAGCATCAAACGCCCAAGGATAATGAAAAGGCTTGTAAATGGGCGGTGCATCCAACAAAGACATGATTTTATCCTTTATAAATTATGATAATATGATAATATTTGATTTTGAAAAATTAAAGCTGTGATTGCGTTACCACTGCTGAATATCAACATTTTGTGTTCGTTTCAACTAAAAAATACTACATTTATGATTTTTTAAGGATTTCGTAAGATATGCCCGAATTAGAGCAAGCAGACCCAATCACGCAATTTGCAAATTGGTTGCAAGCAGCAGAACAACATGAACCCAATGACCCAAACGCAATGGCACTTGCAAGCGTGGGCAGCGATGGCATGCCGTCACTGCGCATGGTTCTGTTAAAGGCATTTGATCAGGCTGGCTTTGTGTTTTACACCAATCTTGAAAGCCGTAAGGGGGGTGAATTGCTTGCCCGCCCACAGGCTGCCTTATTATTTCATTGGAAAAGCCTGCGCAGGCAGGTTAGAATTGAGGGGGCGATTGCCACAGTAACCGATGATGAAGCCGATGCCTATTTTCAATCTCGCGATCGCATGAGCAAAATTGGCGCATGGGCAAGCAAGCAATCAAGACCGCTTGATTCGCGGGCGCAGCTGGAGCAGGAGGTTAGCCGCTATGAAGCTAAATTTGACGGGGCGGAAATCCCGCGCCCCCCATATTGGCATGGATTAAAATTGGTGCCGCACGCCTTTGAATTTTGGCAAGATGGCGCACATAGAATCCATGATCGCTGGCGGTTTGAACCCACAAAAAAAGCAGCAAACAACGATATGACACACGCCCAATCATGGGCATCACAAAGATTATTTCCTTAAATTTCAAAAGTGAAAGCAACAGATAATGACCAATTTATTCCTTAAAGATTCCTGCGTTGCCATGGTAACCCCCTTTGCCCAAGATGGCAGCATTGATGAAGCCGCATTGCAAAAATTTGTTGAATGGCAGCTGCAATCAGGCACGAATGGGCTTGTTCCCGTTGGCACAACAGGCGAATCGCCCACCCTTAGCCATCAGGAACATGAACGGGTGATTGATCTAGCGATTGAAGTTGCAAAAAACCGCGTGCCAGTGATTGCTGGCTGCGGATCAAATAACACGGATGAAGCCATCAGCCTGACGCGATTTGCAAAAAAAGCAGGCGCAGATGCCGCCATGCTGGTGACCCCTTATTATAATAAACCCACCCAAGCGGGGCTTTATGCCCATTTTGCAGCGATTGCAGCGGCGGTGGATATTCCGATCATTATTTATAATATCCCCGGGCGTTCGGTGGTCGATATGTCGGTTGAAACCATGGCAAGATTGCACAAAGACTTCCCAAGCATTATCGGGGTAAAGGATGCCAGCAACAAGCTTGAACGCTGCATGGAGGTAAGGCTTGCCCTAGGGGATGATTTTATCCAATTAACAGGCGAAGACCCAACCGTTGCCGCCTTTTTGGCGCAAGGCGGGCATGGCACCATTTCGGTTGCTGCCAATATTGTTCCTGCAATCAGCAGCCAATTGCATCAAGCATGGCATAATAAGGATTATGCGCAATTTGCATCCTTGCGTGATTCCTTATTTCCCTTGTCGCAGATTTTATTTGCCTTTGGCTCGCCCACCGCAACTTGCAAGGCAGCGCTTGAGATGATGGGCATGATGCGCGCAAATACTAGATTGCCAATCGTTCCGATTGAATCAACAGAGCGCACATTGCTTGAAAAAACCATGCAGCAAGCAGGGCTTATCTAAGGCGATCAGGGAGTTTTGCTTAAATTTTGTTCATAAGAATCACTTTAAGCGAAAGTAAAAATTTGAATCAAGATAGATTCTGATCCAAGAAAGCAAGTGAGCGTTCAAAGGCAAGGGCTGCATCGGCATCATCATAACGGCTGCCTGTTGGATTGGCAAAAGCATGATCAGCTTCATACCAGTGAAGTTCCAGCAAATGATCCACCCCTGCATCGGTTGCGGCTTGTTGAAAGCCATCCACCATTTCCCGATTGATGCTTTTATCCAATGTGCCAAAATGCCCCAAGACAGGCGCTCTTAGATTTTTCATGGTTTGCGCAGATTGCGGCACACGCCCATAATAAATAATCGCAGCATCAACATCCATTGCAAGCGCCGTTGAAATTGAAACGCCGCCGCCAAAACACCAGCCAAGCGTTGCCATTTTGCCTGTGCTGCGCGGATGATTACCCAGAAAATCAGCAAGTGCTTTTATTTCGCCAAGGGATTGATCAAAATCAAAAGCGGTGGTTAACGCGCGCGCCTCCTCGCGCGTGGTGGCAACTTGACCGCCATATAAATCAACCGCCAGCGCGATATAGCCTT
Organism: Alphaproteobacteria bacterium; assembly: GCA_045106055.1. Classification (GTDB taxonomy): domain Bacteria; phylum Pseudomonadota; class Alphaproteobacteria; order CBDDJK01; family CBDDJK01; genus JBGCED01. The sequence continues at coordinate 12,922 of JBGCED010000057.1, read as the reverse complement.
GATTGGCAAATTCCGCAGCAACCGCCTTAATCTGATCATTTAATCCCCACCATTCATGGAATAAAAGAATGGTTGGATGCTTGCCATTACCTTTGGGTAGGGCAAGTGCGCCGCGTGCCATTTTGTGATTTCCAACTGGAATTTCAACATTCTGTAAATTGTTAGCAGCAGCTTTGGCAAATTCAGGAACCGCCAAGACCGTCATCAGCGGCAAGCCCACCAATCCCGCCAAAAAATCGCGCCGCTGTTTATTGCTGATCGCGGGCTGCGCAGAATCTTCTATGTCGTTACATTTTATTACATCGCACATGGTACATTATCCTTTTCTTATTTATCATTAGAAATATGTTTTATTTTTTCAATGTCAAGATGGGTTTCCAAATGATCGGCAAGCTCATCCAATCCAGCTTGCAAGCTTGCTTCATGGCTGTAATCTTGTGTCTTGCCGCCCAGCTTTGCAATAAAATGATGGCGAAACTGATCTTGGTGAAATAATCCATGCATATAACATCCCATCACCAGCCCATCTGGTGCGATTGCACCATCAATGCGTGCTTGATCGCCATTAATATGGGTTAAAACGGGATTGGCGCAATCTGCGCCTTGGGTGCGCCCCATATGAATTTCATATCCTTCAACCGAATCGCCCGTAAATGGGCTGCGCGCGGTGATGGCGCGCGTGATTTTGGGGGCAGTCAGCGTCGTTTCACAGTCCAGCAAGCCAAGCCCTGCAATCTGCTTATGGCTGCTTTCAATCCCTTCAGGATCGTGAATTTGCGTGCATAACATTTGATAGCCTCCACAAAGCCCCAAAATAAAACAGCCATGACGATGCAGCGCATAAAGATCATGGTGCCAGCCTTGCGCTTTAAAATGAACAAGATCACTGATGGTGTTTTTGCTGCCTGGCAACAGAATCATATCAGCATCAAGGGGCAGCGCATGACCTGCGTCAATTAAGCTTAGGCGCACGCCCGTTTCTGCTGCCAGCGGATCAAGATCATCAAAATTCGCGATTGAGTTTAAACGCGGCACGACAATATGCAGCTGCCCATGCTTGCGCTTATATGGCTTATGGGCGTTATATTTTTGCGCCAAATCTTGGCTGTCTTCGGCTGGAAAGCGATTTGCGGCATCAAACCATGGAATAATGCCCGCATCATGCCAGCCCGTTGCTTGTGCGATGCTATGGCTTGCCCCGCGAAACAGCGATTGATCGCCGCGAAAGCGATTAATTGCAAAGGCTTTAATGCGCATTTTATCAGCATCAGACAAGATATGATGCGTGCCAATCAACGAAGCGATCACGCCGCCGCGATCAATATCCCCGATCAACAAGACGGGCGCGTTAATTTGCTCGGCAAAGCCCATATTTGCAATGTCATTATCGCGCAAATTAATTTCAGCAGGGCTGCCTGCGCCCTCAATCAGCATTATATCGGCGTTCTGGCTTAATAAATCATAGCTTTCCAGTGCCTTTTCAAGCAAAAGCTGCTTGTAATTGCCATAATCGCGCGCGCGGCATGTTGCAAATAATTTGCCCTGCACAATAATTTGCGAATGCTGGTTGGATTGCGGCTTTAGCAAAATTGGGTTCATGTGAATGGAAGCAGGCAAGTTTGCAGCCTTTGCCTGCAAGGCTTGAGCGCGCCCAATCTCGCCCCCTTCAATGCTAACCGCAGCATTATTGGACATGTTTTGGGGCTTAAAGGGAACGGCTTTGATGCCTTGGCGCGCAAATAAACGGCACAGCCCCGCAACAATCAGCGATTTTCCAACATTAGAACCCGTGCCTTGAATCATAATGGAAGCTGGCGGCATGGCTAATCCACTCTATGATCATTCAGCGCGTTAATATGGTTGAATCTTTCCGCTTTTGGATCAAAATCAAGTTGCTTTTCACGAATGCCCACTCGCTCAAACCCAAGGCGTTGATATAATCCAAGCGCGCTTGGATGATCAAGCGTGCATGTATCAACGGTAATGCGCTGCGTTTCAGGATCGTCAAATAAATAATTCAGGGCATGATTTAGAAAAAAACCGCCCAATTTCTGCCCTTGGCAAGCAGAACGCAGCCCAAATAGAAAAATATTAGGGCGTGCTTGGATGCGCCAATCCAGCTCAATAAAGCCCATAATCTCAGCTGGATTTTGGGGAAGATTTGCATGATCCGATAGAATCAAAAAATGATTTTGCGGGTGGGATAAGCGCGCTTGCAGCCGATGATCGCTGTTTAATTTTTGTTCATACCAGCCCCATTCATGCCCGATTTCATGGTAAAGCACGCGAAATAAACCCGCAGTGGGATTTGGCAGCGTATGGATAAAGAATTTTGCCCGCATGGTGGTGATTGGCGGGGGGGTAATTGGCATGGGGGTGATTGGGGGGGGGGTAATTGGCGCGACCTGCTGATGGGCTTGGCGGGAAAGCGTTAAATCCGTAATGATAATTTGCAACATGTAACTTATCTAGCGCTGCCCTGCATCACGGGATTGTTTGAATTGCTGCCCCATTCGCACCAAGAGCCATCATAAATTGCAACTTGATCATTGCCAAACACACTTAAAATAAAGGCGATGGAACACGCGCTTACGCCGCTACCGCAAGTTGCGATGATGGGTTCATCCAGTCCGATTGATTGGCTATTCAGCAAGGATTTAATCGTGTTAAATGGATTAAAATAGCCCGTTTCCACATTAACAAGCTGCTGATAAGGAAGATTGATTGCCCCTGGCATATGCCCTGCGCGCAAGCCATCATGCGGTTCAGGCTCCATGCCACTAAAACGACCCGCCGAACGGGCATCAACAATTTTTAATTTGGCAGAAATTAACGCCTGCATCACTTCTTCATGGTCTTTTTTCAAATGATGCTGCACCGAAGGCTTGAAGCTGCCATAGGGTTCAGGCGGTTCTGGCGCACCTTGTTCCACAGCAAGTCCCAGCCGCTGCCAAGCCTTGAACCCGCCATCCAAAACGCCAACCCGCTTATGACCAAAATACCGAAACATCCACCAAGCGCGCGGCGATGAAAAAACACCCATCCCATCATAAATCACGATCAGGCTGTTTTTATCAATGCCCATCGCATTCACATGCTGCGTGAATAATTCAGCCGAGGGCAACATATGAGGATAAGGGCTGGATTGATCGCAAATCACATCAATATCAAAAAAGCGCGCGCCTGGAATATGTGCTTTCAAAAATTCTGCACCCGCATCACGCTTTTGACTTGGAAAGTACCAAGAAGCATCCAGCACCACCACATCAGCGGCTTTGGAAGCTGCTTGTGATTTTAAAACCGTCGCAAGCCACGATGCGGTAACCAGCGGAAAATTGGCTTCTGTTTCCATGTTAGGAACCCTTAGAATGACGGTCAAATATGCATAAAATGAGGCGGCGGTTTCTATTCACTGGTGCGCCCATAACATTCAACAATTTCAATCTCTCCCTTTCCTTTCAATTCGCGCTTACCCAGCATTCTTGCGGCATATTCATATTGCAAATCAGGCCAGAAATCATACAGGAACGCAACGGTGCCAGGGGCTGCTTGCGAGGTCATGCGCGATGCGATATTCACCGTATCCCCCCATACATCATATTGATATTTCATTGTGCCAACCACCCCAGCAACAACCTGTCCGCAATGCACACCAACCCTGACTTTCCAGCCCGTATCGCTTTCTTCAGCGGCCTTAATCAGGTCAAGCGCGGCATTGACAACGGTTAAAAATGGTTCAGCATCCATATTGGTCAGCCCCGAAGCCGCCATAAATTCATCCCCAATGGTTTTAATTTTTTCCATATTATATTTGACCATCACCTCTTCAAATAATTCAAAGATGGTTTGCAGCTTGGAAATAACCTCTTCGGGCAAATGCTGATCGCAATAGCTGGTAAATCCGACAATATCGCAAAATAAAATCGCGACATTATCATAGCGGCGCGGCTGAACATAGCCATATTTCTTTAATTCTCTGGCAACGGCAGTCGGCAAGATGATGTTTAACAATTCATCCACTTTTTTCTTTTCATTGCGAATTTCGGATAAATAGGTTTTTTCGCGATCCCGCAGCCGTTTCTTTTCAAGGCATGCAAGCACCCTTGCGCGTAAAATCATCGGTTCGAACGGCTTTGGAAGGTGATCCTCTGCGCCAAGTTCAATCGAGCGCGCGATTGAATCAATCTCTTCCATGGCGGAAACCACCACCACAGGCACAACATTCATCCTTAAATCATATTTAATTGATTTTAACAATTCAAGCCCGTCCATCACAGGCATTTGCAAATCGGTTAAGACCAGATCATAATCCTCTTTTCGCAGCTGCTCCAAGGCTTCTTCGCCATTTGCCGCTTCATCCACATGGCTAAACCCTTCGCGGTTTAGATGGCGCACCAGCAGGCTGCGGTTAAAATCCTCATCCTCAACAACTAAAATTTTAGGGATTCTTTTGGTAACTTCGTCCATATAGATTGTTTTGCTTGAAGCCAGTTGCTTATCACCATCACTCATTGAATATCCTTCAAATTTGTTTTTTTAATATTTATCAAAATAAAACAAGTTTCATCACATTATCTAGGGCTTGTAAATCATTTAATCAACATCAAGATGATTTTATCCGCCCATTCACTTAAAATCATGGCCCTGCTTACTTGAAATCATGAATAGATTTGACCACGGCATCATAAACAGGATCAAGTTGAGATTGCAAGGTTTGAAGCGCGCCCAATTCATCCGCTTTTCCATGTTTTTCAATATCACGACAAAGATCAGCAAGCCGATCCGCGCCAATCGCACGCGCTGCTGATTTCATTTTATGCCCCGCCATGCCCGCTTGCTTGGCATCTTTTGCGGTAATCGCATCTTGAATTTCTTTAAGATTATCTCCAGCAGATTCAACGAATCCTTCTAAAATTTCTTTGATCAATTCGCGGTCATTATCAAAATCGCGCAGCAAATTAACAGGGTTGACGGCTGGCACTTCATCATTCATCGCATTTTCACCCTTATCTTGTTGCTGGGGGTCATCTTGTTGCTGGGAATCGTCTTGCGCTTGATTTACATCTTGCGCTTGATCTTCGTCTTGTGTGTGATCTTCATCTGGCAATCGTGCGGGCGGTGGGCTGTCTTCGACCTTTGCTCCCGCATCTTCCAGCAAGAGATTAAGGGTTGAATCCGACCGTTTTGCATCTTTCAATAATCCCATTGCAGGTGAAAAATACACGCTTTGCGTTTGATAAATTTCATCCAAGGCCTTTTGAATCGCGCGATCCAATGTCTTAGAATCAAATTGCTGGCGTAAAAACAACAAGGTTTTGAAAATAAGGTTTAAAACCTCTGCGCGCATTTCTTCGATGTCATCTTTTTTACTGTCTGAATCCTCCACAACTTGCTTCAACTCAATCGCGACTTCTTGCAATTTAAGTGCATAGATCGCGGCTGCGGCATAATGTAATTTCATGGCATATTGACCCAGCAGCGGCTGCTGTTGTTCATCCCCAATAATATTTGAAAAATCCTTGGCAGCGTTTGTAAAGGCGGTCAATAAAAGAGTCATGTCTGAATCTGTGTGATTTAACGATTTCCAGCTTTCAACATCAATCAAATGCTTTGGACGCTCGGCTTGATAGGCTTCATCAAACATATGGGGTGCGGCAAGGTTTGTGTCTTGATTGGGCTGCATATCATCTTGCGCTTCGCTTGGAAGCCAGCGGCGCAATACTTGTTTTAAATGTTCCATTTCTAAAGGTTTTGCCAGATAATCATTCATGCCAATTTCAAGACAGCGATCCCCCTCGCCTTGAAGCGCATTTGCCGTAATCGCAATGATCGGCATATGATCCAGCAATTCAGCTTCATGTTTGCGAATGACTTTGGTTAATTCATACCCATCCATCACTGGCATATGGCAATCGGTCAGCAATACATTATATTTGCGGCGTTTAAGCATGTCCAAAGCCTCGCGCCCATTATTCGCAATCTCGCAGGCAAAGCCAAGGGTTGAAAGCTGGCGTTTGATCACATCCTGATTGGTGATATTATCTTCTGCAACCAAGATTAATTGATGTTTTAACGCTGCTTCCTCGATGGTTGGAACTGCCAATTTAGACTTTTGATTAAAATGCACGGCTTCTGTTTCTGTGCCGATCTTGCCCGCAGCGACCCCAACCCCGCGCAAGAATAATGATCGCCTGATGGGCATATCCTCAACCAGCACCATATCAGGCTGCATCACCCAGCGCCGCATTCGCCGATCCGAATTTAGCAATACAAATTTTATGGGCTGAATATTAACATCAAACCGAATTTTGGCAATCAAATCATCATGGGAATCGGTACGATCGGTGACAATAACATCATAAGGGGCGGATGCTGATTTTTCGTCCTGCTTCGATTCGTCCTGCTTCGAAAGGCGTTGCAAAATTTGTTCATCATCGCTGACATTATCGACATCTGCCTGGAATGCATTTAGATAATTCACACATATTTCCCTTGAAATCGGATCATTGATCATCACCAGCATTTTACTGGATGCTAGGGAAGGTTCAATGTCTGCTTCATTATCTGGTGCGGGTTTAAGCGGCACAACGATGCTAAAGGTTGATCCTTTGCCCTCAACCGAATCCACAAAAATTTCCCCATTCATCAAATCAACCAAATTGCGCGAAATGGTAAGCCCAAGCCCCGTGCCGCCAAACCGTCTGGTGGTTGAACTTTCTGCTTGGGTAAAGGGCTGGAATAATTTTGCAACGACCGCTGGCGACATACCAACCCCATTATCCTCAATTTGAAACACCAACACAGGCCCTGCAATCTTGGTATCAGGCTGGGTGAAATCAAGGCTGGGGTTAAAGGGTTCTGATTTATCAAACATAAAGGCACGCAAATATACGACCCCTTGATGATCATCACTTGATTCGGTGAATTTAATCGCATTGCCCAGCAAATTAAACAGAATTTGACGCAACCGCACCTGATCCCCCTCCATACGATTTGGAAGCGTTGGATCAATCCAATTATAAAGTTTCAGCGATTTCTTGCTTGCCCCTGGCACCAAGGTTTCGCATACCCCCTCGACAATATCGCGTACAGAAATGGGAATGGTTTCAAGCAGCATTTTGCCTGCTTCAATTTTGGAAAAATCAAGAATATCATTAATGATTTGCAACAGTGAAAACGCAGAATCGCGCACCGTGCGCATCATCAGCGATTGATCTTCGTCAAGCTGCGTTTCGCGCAACAGATCAATCATACCAATAACGCCATTCATCGGGGTTCTAATCTCGTGACTCATTGCGGCAAGGAAATTCGCCTTTGCGCGGGTTGCGGCTTCGGCTTTCACCCTTAATTCTTCTGCAAATTTGCGCTCGCGCTCCAAATCAAACAGCATATTCAAACTTGCGCGCTTTGCATCGGCAAATTCAGTCACTTGCGATACCAAATGCTCTTCAATTTCGCGATTTTCAGTAATGTCAAAAAAGGTTGCGATTAAGCCCAAGGGCTGCCCCGCTTCATTGGTAAATCCTTGTGCGTGATACACCAAATTATGGGCGCGTTGATCGCCCAAAGTGATGGTAATTTCCCGCTGAATATGCCCTGAATTTTGAATGGCGCGGCGACTTTCCAAATGCATATGTTTGGCATCTGATTTGCTTAAATGCGGCAAGTTTTCAAGCGATTTTCCTGCAAGTTGACCTTGCTTTATGTCAAATAAGGCTTCAAGCGCAGGGTTCGCCATACGAATTTCAGCCGTATTGGATAAAAATAAGATCGGATAGGGAACCGCGTTAAAAATCCGTGTTAGCTGATCCAGCTGTTCGGATAGGGAATCTTGAACTGTGTAATAATCAGTGACATCAATTCCAATGAACGACACCCCGACATAATGCCCATCTTCGTGAAAAATTGGATATTTAACATATTCAAAAATATGCGGCGCGCCTTTAATCATAATTTGGGTGCGCCCCTCAACCGTAGTTAATTGCGAACTTACCTGATAATCTTCATTATAGATCAATTCAGCGATGCTGTTATCAAACAGATCAAAATCGGTGCGATCCAAAGCGTCTTTGCTCAAGATTCCTGTTGTTTTTTGCCATCCCTCATTCACCAATTGATAGCGCCCAAGATGATCTTTATAGGCAAAGGATAAACGGTCTGTATTAATCATTTGATCAAGCAAATGCAGTGAGCTTCTAAGCGATTGCTCAACGCCTTGACGGTTATGGCGCATCAAATCAATCGAACGAAAAATATCCATATCCGCGTCAAAAGGCATTTTCTTTGAAAAATCCCCGCTGGCAAATGCCGTGCAAATATCGCTAATGCCGCGCCTTAAATCATAAAGCAGCACCAAGAAACGGTTTAATTTCCCAATTTCATCCTTTGTATTAATTTCAAAATCGGTTGCGCTTAATTTATAGTCCGCAATAAGATGACGATAGCCATTTAAAGTTTTTTGCAAGCGTTTTGAAAAATTTGAAAGCACCATAAATTGCAGCAAAATAATGGTCAAAACCAATCCGATCGCAATCGCGCTATATTTGGTTACATTCGCCTGAAATGGTGCCAGAATCGATGCGTAATTAAATGCGGTCACAAATATCCACCCTGAAATTGGCTCTTGCACGGCGTAATAGCGAATGCTGTTTTTGTCATCAACACTGGCCAGCAGCAGCGTCCACAAGGAATCCAAAGGATACGGAGAGCTTACATTGCGTTTAAGCATCGCTTGATGCATGTTTGGATTATGCATTCCGCTATGATCTGCGCCCGCATGGCTTGCGCCGCTCGCCCTTACATTTTCTGCTTCCTCTGCTATTTCATCATCCAAAAACCCAAGCTCAAGATTACGGGTGCGCGGCATCGCCGCTTCGCGCAGAATCCGATCTATCAGTGGCTCTATTTCTTCTCTAAGGTGGGTGATCGTCAAGAATTTTCCGCGAAGCTGGCGCGGATCTTTGCTGGAGGCGACAAACCGTTTAGATGGACTAATCAGGTAAAAATCAACGAATTCTCGCTCTCCTTCTGCTGGCGCTAACCCTGCAAGCTTGCGATCATAAACCTCGCCCATTTGGTGAATGCCTGCAACTCCGCGAAACGACCCATCAATAATAATCGGCTTCATAATTTCAAAAATCATTTGCTCATTGGCTTCATAGGGAGTGGAAAAAACAGCCCCGACTTTGCCTTGCCGCTGGTAATTTGTTTTAAGGGTTTGATAATTTTCACTATAGATCAGTTGATGAAACGGTCTTAATGCCAAAGTGGTTCGCGCGCTCATATCTTGAATGTTCCCAGTTTGAACGCTTAGCGGAATGCCAGAGTGAGCGGGCGCGGCGCGCTCCCAAATTGGCAAAAAGCGTCCCTCCGCATTGCTGGATTTACCCATAGAAAGCGCTTCAACCAGCGTTGAGTTCAAGGCTTGATTTTCAAAGCGAAAATCCTGGGCATCGGCATCGGGTTCATAACCAACAAAGCTTGCAATAAAAGTTGGATTGGTCGCCAATATTTGCTTTAGAAAATCAATGCTTTGCTCTCTTTTGGAAAACAGAACATTTGTCTGCATTTGCCCAATCAAATCCACCGAACCTGAAAGCATGTCCAATTCATGCTGCACTTCGCTGATCAAGGATACTTCAAAATCGGCAATCAGTTTTTCAGCTTCTTGATCCAAGGTTTTAAGCTCGTGCTTAACCACAAAATACCATAATATTGAAAATAAGATCACAACTGGCACAATGTTGTAAACCAGCATTTTGCCAAGCAAGCTATGGCTGGGGCTGATTGCCTTGGGTATTTTAAACCGATATTTTTTAAGCTGATCGATGATGGTTTGATCCACGCCCAGACCAAGCAAAATAGACCTTAGGAAACGCCCTAATCTGGTTGAATCACCCGCAACATCAAGATCATGTGGCGGGGCGCGATCACGGCTTCCATCCTTATCACCCACAGAAGTATCCGCAGGCTTTGAGATCAGCGAAGGCCACAATAAATGGGCGCGATTCTTAATATAGCGTCCCCATTTTTTGATGGTTTTTGTTTGTGCTTCAAACGGTTCATTTGCACTTGCCATCAGGATTCATCCAACTGCATTTCGGCTTCGGTGGCTTCAACCGCATCAAAACGCTCGTCTTCGCCCACACGAACCGCGTAATCATTGACCATTTTTTTCAATTCGATCATTTTCAATTCTCTGCCAACCGCCACAAGCGAGAAATTTTCAAGCTCTTCCATCTTCGCAGCAAGTTCCCGCTCGGATTCGCGGCGCTCTGTAATGTCTTGGAAAGTGAAAACCGCACCGATTAACGCGCCATCCTTATGAATGGGTTTACAGAAATAAGCCACGGGAAAATGGCTGCCATCTTTGCGCCACAGCACTTCATCGTCATTATTTTGCTCAACGCCCTTCATCAAAGTGTGCAATACGCGGCTTTCTTCAAGTTCGATCTTGGTGCCATCGGCGCGCGAATAATTGATCAAATCATGCATTGCCTGACCGATTAATTCATTATGTTCATACCCCAATAATTGACAAGCGGATGAGTTAATAAAAGTAATATAGCCGCCGCGATCAATCCCCAAAATGCCTTCAGCCACAGTGTTTAAGATCATGCGTGATCGCTCTTCTGATTCTGCAAGTGCCTGTTCTGCAAGCTTGCGCTTGGTTTGATCCGATGCAACCGCAACCACCCCGCCATCATGTGTGCGGGTTTGATGAATTTCAATGATGGGACCGTCAACCACAAACACTTCCACGGTTGAATTGGTGCCATCTTGGAATTGCCGCATCCGAAACCGCACCCAAGATTCAACATCATCCACGCGATAATCGCCGCGTTCCGCCATATAACGGATTAAATTTTCAACGGGCGCACCAATGGTCACAAAGCCTTCTGGAACTTGCAGCAATTCCAAATAGCGTTTGTTGAATAATTGAAACCGCATATCGCGATCCAGCATAAAAATCCCGTCCGACATGTTGGACAAGGCAAGCTGCAAAAGCGAGGTTGTTTCTTCAAGATTTTTGGTGCGCTCATCAATTAATTTTTGAAGATGCAGCTGATATTCTGACAATTCTTTTCTGGCAATCGTTGCATCTTCCGCCAAGGATAGCGCCGCTTCGCGCTGGCTAAGCAAGATTTTATTTGAACTTTTTGCCTCCATCTGCGCTTGCGTCAACGAGGTAATGAGTTTGCGAATCCCATTCAGGAATTTAACCGCCATCACCAAAGTTTCATAATCCATAATACAGGTGGTATAATCAAAGCTTTCAACGGCAAATTGCGCCGCTTCCACTTGTTCAGGCGTCGCATTTTCATCAATGATTTTAATGCGACCAATGGCAAATTTGGCGCATAATTCACTGTTATAATATAGCGGAAGCACCAAATCAATCAAACCATCCTTTGCATGATAAAGATAGATGGTTAGATTTTCATCTTTCAGTTTAATTTCTTCAATCCGCGCCAAATTATCATGCCTTGGCAAATATACGCCATGATGTTGATAATTATCTTCGGGCTTATAATTTTGGGAAAAGACAATATTTTCATCCAGATCGCAAATGACCATTGACACGCCAGATAATTTTGCAAAACGGGTAAACAAATTATTTGAGGCTTGCAGTTTAAAAATTTCCCGAATATGTTCGGCTTGCTTTTCTGGATCGGATAATGCGCTTGTATGTGCGGCGGCGTCCCCTCCTTGCGCATCTTCCAAGGCGCGATCATCTGGGGAATCTTCATTCACCCCATCTTCGACAAAATTATAATAAGGCTCGCGCTTTAATTCGGCGCAAAGTTCATTCACTTGGGATTTTATCTCGGCAATGCGTTTCTCGCGGCCAACAGCAAGCGCATTAAACCGTTCAACCTCTGCGACTTTATTTCTTAATTGTTCCCGCGCTGTTTCGGCGCTGCGCCTTGCTTCTTCGGCGAATTTGGTGGCTTCTTTCAATTCGCTGGTTTGGCGCTGCATCGCAAAAATCGTCTCTGATCTTGAATTTTGCAGCGCATTATACGCCTTAATGACCTGCCCGATCTCATCATTATTTTCACCGACCATCGCTTCATGTGAATTTTCATTGCGGCTGCGCTCGATCGCATGACGCACCCCTTGCAAGCGCAAATCAATGAAATGGCGGGAAAGAAAAAAGATGATCCAGCAGATCGCAACCGACAGCAGAATCAAGGTAAGTGCATGAAACAATATATCACTTCTTAGCTGCGCCGTTAGATGGCGTTCATGCAAATCAATCCGCAATCTGCCAATGATTTCGCGCGCGGCATCCAAATTGGTGTAATATAGCGGGGCTGAAAGCTCATACGCGCTTTCACTTGCGCCGCCAATGGTGCCAGAAGATGATAGATTTTCTCCGCCCAGCCCTTGCAGCATCACCCCTTCCACAAAATTCATTTGCGCCATTCGGTTAAGCAAAACATCAATGCGTTCATCATTAAATTCCCACAAAGCAAGTTCAAGCGCGGGGGTTTGTAAATTCAGCAAACGCTGGCCGTTTTCAATCAATTCCGCTCTGGATTTTGTGTAATGACGATATTCAATCAAGCCAAAGGCAATGATATAAACAATCGCAAAAAATGGGATCACCACCGCAAGCAATTTGACGGGAATTCGGTCAAACAGATTAAGCGCCCGCAAAAAATCAGTGATTTTTTTTGCCGACTGCGCGTTTTGATCGCGGATGGTGTTTATCTGTTTCATTCAAACCATTATTTTAAAATGATAGAATACGCTATATATCATAACAATATATGTATAAATATATGCCGCATTAATGTCATTGCGCCACCAATATAATGGCGCATTTTTAAAAAAGTAAATTTACTCAATTATTTAGCCTGATATATGGTGCTGTTTCAAGCTATTTTTAAGCCCTTTCAACCATTATTCAAAAAAA
>JBGCED010000056.1:0-21925 GCA_045106055.1 Alphaproteobacteria bacterium | reverse complement strand
TTTGATTATTTTCAACCGCTAGAATATTTTGCTTAAATGGAGGTTTTGTTTTTGCACCCCCATCAGCTGATGCGCTTAGATTTGGGTCAAACCGCAATCATATTACAATAATTCCGTCAAAATAGAATCAAGGCGGATGCGCCCTTTTGGGGTGGCGCGCAAAGCTTTTTTTGGCGTGACTTCAAGCCAGCCCGCTTTGATGAAATCGTTTAATGCGGCTTGGGTTAAATGATCAAACCCCATTTGGGTGCGCGCAATTAAATATGATTCGTCAATGCCTTGCGATAAGCGAAGCCCCATCAAGCATATTTCTTGATAGATTTGGGCGCTGGTTAATGTTTCACTTTGGGCAATGCTGGCTGCCCCGCCTTGTTCTGTTACAGCTGCAAGCCAGCGTTCAGGCAAGCGGATGCGGTGAAATGCGTGGGTTTCGCCTTGATGCAAAAAGCGGCTATGTGCGCCCGCGCCAAAGCCTAAATAATCTTGATATTGCCAATAGCTTAAATTATGGCGCGATTCTTCGCCTGATGTTGCAAAATTTGATATTTCATAAGCCTTAAACGCCAGTGATTCCAGCATATCAAGCGTGAAGCGATAGGCCTGATCCGCCGCCCCCTCATCCAAGGTTAATGTTTCGCCTTGCTTGCTGCGGGTCATAAAATTTGTGCCAGGTTCAATCGTTAATTGATAAAGAGAGATATGATTGCCCGCAAGCTTCATTGCCTCTTGCAGCTGATCCTTCCAATCGGATAGGGATTGATCCTTGATGCCATAAATCAGATCAAAGCTATAGCGATCAAAATGACGGGCAGCAGTTTCTATGGCTTGCCTTGCTTGGGCTGCATCATGCGGCCGTTCTAGGAATCTTAAAATTTTGTCGTCAAGCGATTGAATGCCAAGCGATAGCCTGTTAATGCCCGCCGCCCTAAAATCCGCGAATTTTGAATATTCCATAGAGGATGGATTGGCTTCTAAAGTGATTTCTATATCATCCATCATGCTAAAATTTGCAGACACATGATGGATTAAGGTTTCAACGGACTTAGCGCGCATTAAGGACGGGGTACCGCCCCCAAAAAAGATCGAGCTTATGTGATAATCATCAAAAGAAAACCCATCAAACAGGCGCGGAAGCGCTGTAATTTCTGCGCTTAGCGCGTCAATATAGGCAGCTTCGCGGTAATCCTTGCGGACATGGCTGTTAAAATCACAATAGGGGCATTTTGATTGACAAAATGGCCAGTGAAAATAAAGGGCAAGCGGTGTTTTCAAGCAGAGTCTCTATTCAAACAGCTTGGATTCAAGCAATTGCTGAAAGGCCAGGGCGCGGTGGGAAATTGCGTGCTTATCGGCAGGCGCCATCTCGCCAAAGGTCAAAGCCTCGTTTAAAGGTTGAAACATGGGATCATAGCCAAAGCCAAGCTTGCCGCGTGGCGGCCACGCCATCATGCCCTCAACCCGTCCTTCAAAATTATGAATATGGGGATTTTCAAGATCAAGTGGGTTTGGAATGGCAAGCGACAGCACACATACCATGCTGGCACGATCATTTAATGGGGAAACGCCATAAGGCTGCTTGCGGCGATGCTGTTCCATTTTTTCATGGATCAAGACCATGGCAAGATCAAAATCTTTTAATGGCCCTGCCCAGCGCGCGGAATAAATGCCAGGCGCGCCATTTAAGCAATCCACGCAAAGCCCAGAATCATCGGAAAGCGCAGGAAGCCCGCTTGCAATGCAAGCTGCAACCGATTTAAGCTGGGCGTTGCCAATGAAGCTGTCTTGATCTTCTTCGGGTTCAGGTAAATTTAAATCGGCTGCGCTGATAACTTCGCGCACAACATCTTTCAACAAATCTTGAATTTCAACGACTTTTCCCTGATTATGGCTGGCAATGACAAGCTTATCCATTGTTTAAATATGCCTTTATGATTTTGGTTTAATCAGCTTTTCAAGCGGCAGCCCTTGAAGCGCGGTTTGCTGCGCCGCAACCAGCTTTTGGGTTGCATCGCGTGCAAGCCCAATCATCTGGGTTAAATGCGCATCATCAAAGGGTTGGGTTTCGCCTGTGGCTTGAACCTCTATCAAGCCGCCCGCTGCGCTCATCACAAAATTAGCATCCAAAGCAGCATTTGAATCTTCTTTATAATCCAAATCGCAGCATACTTCATTTTGAACGATGCCGCATGAAATTGCCGCAACATGATCATTAAGCGGAATTGCATTTAACGCGCCAAGCTTGTCTAGATGGGCAAAGGCTTGGGTTAAACAGACAAACGCCCCCGTGATTGCCGCTGTTCTGGTGCCGCCATCAGCTTGCAAGACATCGCAATCCACAATGATTTGCCGCTCACCAAAGGCTTTTAAATTGGCAATAGAACGCAAAGAACGCCCGATAAGACGGGATATTTCTTGGGTGCGCCCTGATTCTGCGCTGCGCTTGCGGTCCATACGGCTATGGGTTGAACGCGGCAACATGCCATATTCGGCGGTGATCCAGCCCTTCCCTGAATTTCTTAAAAAGCCTGGCACACGATCTTCAACGCTGGCGGTGCATAAGATATGGGTATTGCCAAATTTAATTAAACAGCTTCCCTCGGCATAGGCATTGGCGTCCACCATCATTGAAACGGGGCGCATTTGGGCGGGGGATCGGTCAAAGCTTCTCATGCAACATACCTTGAAATAAAATTGAAAAATTATGGGACGATTAAAGAATGGTTTATAAATATTATCAATGCTATATAATAATCCTATATAATTTAGCATCATATCATCACAAATCTTATACTGAACTTGATCACGAAGCGCAAATGAAATGACAAAAGCTGAAACAAAAACACCAAATATCCATGAATTTTATGTCAAGGTGAATGCGAATATAAAGCTTCGTGCGGGCTATTGCAAAAGCGATGAAGCGCAGCAATCAAAGGATGCCAAAGGCACAATCATCCTATTAACAGGGCGCACCGAATTTATTGAAAAATACCATGAAATTATCGGAATTTTAACCGAAAAAGGATATGATCTGCTGATTTTTGACTGGCGCGGGCAAGGAAAATCAACCCGCCTTGTTTCAAATGGCACAGGGCATATTGATGATTTTAGCGCTTATGTCGAGGATTTAACCTGCGTCCTAGACCATGCAAAAACACATTTTTCAATTTCACCAACCATCATCCTAACCCACTCTATGGGCGGTCAAGTTGCGCTGCATTACCCAAAGCTTAGCCAGCAATTTGAAAAAATCATCATGGTTGCACCGATGCTATCACTGCTATTATCGCTGCATAAGCAAAAAAGAATACGCTGGGCGCTGTTATGGCTTTTAAAGCCTGCTTTGAAATTATCATGGTTTAGAACGCTTGGCGTCATTCCCAAAGCCGAATATGAACGCAATGAAAAAGAATTTTTAAATAATGCATTAACCGATTGCCAGGATCGTTTTTATCGAACCAAGGCTTTTATTGAAAAAGACCCCGCGCTTTATGTGGGATCCCCGACATTGGGCTGGCTTTATGCAGCGATGCGGGCAATGAATGGCATCATGTCGCAAACACGATCTGAAATTCCCAGCCTAGCCAAGCTAAAGCAGGATCAATGGCTGATTATTCAAGCAAAGAATGATCGAATTGTTGATGCCAATGCTGCCACTTCATGGCTTGAAACCTTGGATATTCGCCCTAAAACCGTCTGGCTTGATGCAAAGCATGAACCATTAATGTCCCCCCAACCCATCATCACCCAAACCATCACAGAAATAAGTGAATTTATAGGGCAAGGCAAAAAATAATAGATCTTTCTGGAATAAAAACTTGGATTTTGATTCGAAATTTGCTATAGATAATGAATATATAGACCCTATATTCTCATGCATATTTTTAAATATTTAATTTAAACATTAAGAATGAATGCTTTAGGCTGCACATCCAAAACCCCTTATATGGTTTTGTGTATTGTTTTTGAAGCATAATTTGTTGAAAGCGAACGAACAAGGATAAAAAATGAGCGATTCAAGCAAAAATAAAAAACCAGAATCTGACCGTAAATATGAATCCAAAGCGCGAAAATGCCTGATGTGCCGTAATGAATTCAGCTCTTCTTGGCCAGGTGAGCGTGTTTGCAGCAACTGCAAACAAACTTCTGCGTGGAATGATTCTTCTTTGGCGGCTTAAACAAATATTTGTTTTAAGTTAGATTAAGGTTTGGGTGATTAATTTCCCCAAACCTTTTTTATTTATCTTTATCCTGATCTGGATAAAATCAAAAGCGTTGTTGAAGGATTTTTATTTAAACCTGAGTTACAAAACCTGCTTTATCTGCAAATTTTCCAAGTTTTCAAAGTTTTCAAAGATTTCCATTGCTTACAGCCCAAGCATAATATCCTTAATAAGCAAGGAAGATTGAGTGCGGGAGCAGGAAGCTTATATTGATAGGGGGGGGAAGAAAAATGCCCCGTGTGGTAAGGGAGGAGGAGAAAAAAACCACACGGGGCGAATGATTGTAAGGCAAGCCCTTGCAAAACCATGTTGCCATGGATAAGAGGGGAGGAGGAAATTTGCAAATAAGCCGCCGCCAATCAAAAATATAAACCAAAACAATTTTTATGTCTATCTTGTCTTGAATGATTAATATATACGCTGCATCGCAGCATGAAACAAGTGTAAATATTGCACCTGTGCTATGCAAAAAACGCATATCAAAAAATTTGTTTTAAATCAACGCTTTAAAATTAATTATAAATTTTTTGTAATGCTGCGGTGCGAAAAGATTAATGTTGCACTTGATTTTCATCAAAGCAATTTTGCAAATGCGCCATCATTTCCCGCCTTTTTAAGTCGGGCTTGATTGCGGGATGGATTTTAATTTCTACCTCGCCTGCGCTGAAATTCAATCCGCGTTTAGGCCAAAATTTACCCGTATTTAAAGAAACAGGATAAAGCGGAGCATCCCCCACCCCGTATAATGCCGATACGCCTGGTAAAACGGGGGCTTTATCGCCATAAGCAACTCTGGTGCCTTGGGGAAAGATGATGATCGGATGCCCTTTATCCAGCGCAATTTTTGACGCTTCTTGCATATGGCGCAAGGCTTTTGTGCCTGCATCGCGATCAACCTGAATATTGCCTGCTTTTTGCAAATACCAGCCAAAAATGGGAATCTTCACCAATTCTTGCTTTAAGACAAAACAGCAATCTGGAAATAAAAGATTATAAAGCAAAGTCTCAAGCGCCGATTGATGGGCTGATGCGATGATATATGAAGTTCCTGATTGCGGCAGATGCTGGCGTCCCGTTACCTTGATCTTGATCCCGCACAGGATTTTCAATAGAAAAAGCACTGTTTGGCACCATGCACGGTAAAATTTTCGCGCGCTTGCAGCGGGCAGCAGCAAGGTTGGTAAAAATAATGGTAAAAAAACGATGGTTAAGCCATAAAAGCAAAATTTAAAACATAAGGCGCGCAATTTAAGCATGATGATCCCTATTTTTGATGCATTTTGTTAAAAAAGAACAGGCTGCGCAAATAGGCAAAGCCATATTTATGATATTCCCCGATTAATAAACCAAGCGTGCCGCGATATAAATACCACGAATCAAGCTTGACATGTTCAGGAAATACAGGCGCAATTTTAATGGTTAAATCAGGCACATAATGCTTTAATTCAAGCAAGCTGCGCGGCATATGATATGCCCCCGTAATGATGATTGCACGCTCAATATTATTTGCTTGAACCCAATGCGCAATTTCAATCGCGTTTCCAACCGTGTCTTCTGCCAAATGCCCAAGCTCAATTGATTGCACCAAATCACTGGTTTGGCGATATTGGCTTAGGGATAATAAGCGCTGCACATCCACCCCTTGATAAACGCCTGTAATGAATAAACGCGTGCCATAGCCATTTTTAAGCGCGTTAATGCCGCTATCAATGCGCAGGCTTCCCCCCGTTAAGACAATGATCGCGGGATAGGGAAATTCACCATTTGGCGGGGGAGAATCGTTAAAAAAATTCTGATTCAATGTCGCATCTTGGGGGATTTTAGACATAAATAAAAAAAGCCCGCCCCCCCAGCATATCAGCATCAGCAATGCGATGATGGTCAGCCGCCGCCGCCATTTGGCAATCGGGCTTATAAGATAAGGTTTGAATTTTAACTTTGCCATCAGACCATTCTTGATAATCGCTTAATCACGGTTAAATAAGCCGTCCATCCTGCGATTAGCACCGCGCCAATCGGCACGAACAGCAAAATAAACCAACCAAATAAGGGCAGAATTGTGATTTTATGCATGACCAATGATGATGGCAGGATAAAATATCCATAAATCAGCAAAATCGCAGCACCGCAGATAAAGCCCATGATCGACGCTTTTAAGCTTGAATTGACTGCAAGCCGCTTAAATTGCTGGGCGATATAACGATCATGCGCACCAATTAAATGTAAAAGTGTGATTGAATCTGCGTGGGCTTTAAGCCCAGACAGGCTTAAAAACATAATAAGCCCGCCAATGCAAACCGCAACCAACAGCAATATCCCATAGGAAACGAAGCTTAGCGCGCCGATATAGCCAAGCAAATTGGAACGCCAGCTGGCATAATCATTCAGCCTTGCCCCTGCAATTTCACTTTGCAATATGCGCCTTAATGCTTGAAAATCAGGGGGATCAACGGGGTTGATTTGTAATTTAATGATCTTTGGAATGGGCAGCCTGCTGGCATCAATATTGCTGCCAAGCCACGGCCTTATCAAATCGCGGATTTCTTGTGCGCCAAGCAGCCTTGCCGCTTCTATCCTAGGCTGATCAAGCGCGATTGCAATCGCCCGCGCAATACGGCCATCTTGTGCTGTATTTTGATTGTTTGACGCGTCAAATTGATCTGGCGCTATCGGGGCTTCCAAGGTTAAAAGCGGCGGCAATTCAATTGATACCGCCTGTGCCAGCCCTGTGCGCCAATTATGCGATACATGCTGCAAACTAAGCGCGCTTGCAAGAGCAAGCACCCCAAGCATGACCAAAAGCCCAACCATCATCCCAAGAATGACGCGATGATTATCCTGCTCAAACGGCAAATCAAGCGGTTGCTTGCGGCGTTTGGCGGCTTTATCTGGTCGCGCTTTCTTTTCCAAGCCAAAGACGCGAATTATATTAGCATGAATAATCTTAAAATTCATATTTACCATGCCCGCCATCAAGCCGTGCTTTGGTTTGGGTTAAGCTGCCATGTTCAATATGCACAATTGGATGCCCCATCCGCCTAATCAGCCCATGATTATGGGTGGCAATCATCACGGTTGCGCCTTGGCGGTTTAATTCTTCAAATAATTTCATTAATTTTTGCGCCAAGCGATCATCTAAATTGCCTGTTGGTTCATCCGCAAGCAATAATTGCGGCCTGCCGATCACCGCCCTTGCAATTGCCGCGCTTTGCTTTTGACCGCCCGATAAAATATTGGGCAATGCTTCTGCATAATCCAGCAGCCCAACCCATTTTAGCAATTCCATCACATAAGGCTCGCTATTATGGCGTTCTTCGCCCATTAACCGCAAGGGTAAAGCAACATTTTCAAATACAGTTAAATGATCAAGCAGTCTGAAATCTTGAAACACAATGCCGATACGCTGCCTTAATAAAGGCAAATCCTTGCGGTTTAATTGTGTCACATTTTTACCAAATAATTTCATTCGCCCTTTTGCAGGCAAATGTGCCAAATAAAGCATCCGCAGCAGCGATGATTTTCCAGCCCCGCTTTCCCCCGTTAAGAAATAAAATGCCCCAGGATTAAGGGTCAAGCTGATATCATGCAGAATTTCTGGCCCGCTGCCATAGCGCAAGCCAACCCGCTCTAATTTTGCAACAGGGTCGGGGGCGCTCGCCTGATCTGCTGGATGATTGGGCGCGTTATTAGATGTGGACTTCAAGGATTCGTCTCTTTTGGCATTCGGGGGCTTAGGCGCGATACGCATCATTTTTTTTCTTGCCCTGTGACATCAAGCAGCTGTTCTTGGAATGATGCATATATTTCATCCACGCTTTCAACCACACGAAGATTGTGCAAATGATGGGTTTCAGCAAAGCCTTGATGGATCATATGTTCCATTAAATGGGCAAGCATGTCCCAATAATGTTCAATATTCAGCAAAGCAATCGGTTTTTGATGCAAGCCCAATTGTTTCCATGTTAAAATTTCAAAAGTTTCATCCAGCGTGCCAAACCCGCCTGGCAAAATCACAAATGCGTCTGAAAGCTGTTCCATCTTTTGTTTGCGCTCATGCATGGTTTTGGTGAAATGAATTTCATCAAGCCCTTGCTGTGCGACCTCTAATTTATCAAGGAAATCAGGGATAATGCCTGTGACGCGCACCCCATGCTCTAGCGCGGCGCGCGCGGCGATCCCCATCAACCCAACAGAACCACCGCCAAAAACCAAATCCCAGCCCTTGTCGGCACATAATTGCGCAAGCGCAATCGCAGCCTTTGCAAATGCGGGATTATTACCGCTGCGTGAACCACAATAAACACAAATGGACTTAATTTGCTTGGACATCATCTTCAACTTTCAAAAAATCATTTAAACATCTGCATTAAAAATGCTTTTTCCGACACGCAAGGCAAAGCATTAATTTGGGTCATTGCGGAATCAATTGCTTTTGCAACGGCATCATGGGTTAGAATCACCAAGGATACAAGCGTCTGCGCGCCTTTTCCATGTTGAATCAGGCTGGACATTGAAATATTGTGATTGCGCAAAATATCGGCAATATCGGCAACCACGCCAGGCTGATCGGTTACCGTTAGCCTGATATACCAAGATGCCTCAATCGCATCATGGCTAAGCGGGATTAAATTGCCAAGATCGGATGCGGGAATGCCAAAACTATCCCCAGCGCGATTGGCAGCAATATCAATAATATCGGCAACCACCGCAGATGCGGTTGCATCCCCGCCTGCGCCGGGTCCTTCGCATAGGATGCTGGATGAAAAATCCCCTTTTACCTCAACCGCATTTAACACCCCATCCACCGCCGCAATCGGATCATCAAGCGATACCATAAAGGGCGCAACCTGCTGCGATATTTCGCCTTGTTCATTGATTTTGGCAATGCCTAGTAATTTTATACAGCATCCAAGCTCGCCCGCAAAGGCGATATCCTTATCTGTAATCAAGCGCACCCCTTGCGTGGAAACCGCATTAAAATCAGGCTTCACCCCAAAGGCTAGGCTGCTAAGCAGGCTTAATTTATGGGCAGCATCCACCCCATCAATGTCAAAGCCAGGATCGGCTTCTGCATAGCCTTTTGCCTGTGCATCCGCCAGAACCTGTTCAAAATCCAGCTGCTTATTGCGCATTTCGCTTAAAATATAATTGCAAGTGCCATTTAAAATGCCGCATATTTGGGTGATTGAATTTGCGGTTAGCCCTGTTTTGATCAATTTCACAATCGGAATGGCAGCAGCGACCGCCGCTTCAAACTCCAAAGCAGCACCATGTTGCTGCGCAAGCACTGCCAAATCCGCGCCATGATGGGCAAGCATTGCCTTATTTGCAGTTACCACGCCACGCCCGCGCCCAAGCGCGATCTTGGTAATATCAAGCGCAACCCCTTGTGATCCGCCAATAAGTTCAACCAAAATATCATAATCGGCGCTGCGTGCCATTTCAGCGGCATCCCCCCAAAGAACCATAGTGGATTGATCAAAATCGCGGGGTTTTTTAATATTTTTAACGCTAATATCGGTGACCATCAATGGCCTGCCCGCGCGTTTAGCAAGCAAGGCTTGCTTCGATAAAATAAGCTTAATCACCGATGTGCCAACGGTGCCGACCCCTGCAACCGCAATTTTTAGGGGCTTTATATTATTGGATTTATTTTTATCTAATTCGCTCATTTTATATTCCAAACTTAAATTTTATGATTAAAATTCAACATAAACTTCAACACGGCGATTGCCAATCACCCCATTTGGGGTTGCCTCTGAATAAAGGGGCTGGCTGATGCCGCGCGAATCAATTTGAATGGCTTCGATAGGAATCCCGCGCTCTGCCAAGGATTCCCCAACAAAAGTCGCCCGATCCAGTGCCAATTTATAGCTGGTCATTAATCCGCTGGTAAAGCCTGTGCTATCTGATTCGCTTGCATGACCCACAATATAAAGCCGTTTTACATCAAAACTTTCAAAGAATCTTACCACTTCGGATAAAATCTCGGTGTCATTTGTTGTAAGCGCCACCGTATTTTGGGGATAGACCAAATTGGCAAGCAAACGCCCACCATCGCTGCTGCGCCTTTGTAAATCATTCAATGCTTGCGTGTTATTTAAAGGATGATTGGTTAAAACGCCGCGATCAATGCTTGCCATTATTTCTGGCTGTTCAACCGCCATATTTTGGGCAGTGGGCGGGGGGCTAAGCTGGGGAAGCGCAAGCGCATTTGCAATCGCAGCCTCGGCAGATGGATCGCCATCAAGCATTACAGAATCCGCATCTGCATCTGCAGCCTCGCCCGCATCCGCAGCCCCTGCTTTTGAACGATCATCATTATCAGCTTTAACCCCATCAGCTTTAACTCCAATGCGCCTTGGCGGCACCATTTTTCGCAGCTCAACATCTGAATATTGGGCATTATCGCGATCTGCGACCAAGCTTTCACGAATATCGCCATGATCACGCACAATGTCCCCTTGAAACGGCGATTGCTGCATGCTGGTGATTTTGGGGTAATCCCCATCTTCGCCTGGAATTTCGCGTGATGCCGCCGCGCGCTCGGTTTCAAACCAACCAACGGGGTTTAAAACTTCTGTTATCTCTTTGGTTTTATCGCATCCCCCAGCCACAACCATCACGCCGCACAGCATCATTGCGCACAATACGGGCTTTAATTGGTTATTGATCTTATGGCGATGGATATTAAACCATATCCTTGAATTAATCATTGCGAATCATCTTTATCTTGGCTTATAATGCTTCATGGTGGTTATGGGTCGTTTTATAAAACAATTTATAGCTCTTAGCGCAATTTCTAAAGATATTCAAATAAGGAATTATTAATGTCCAAACCAGCTTCACCAAAACCCCCAAAGCAATCAAAGGCTGAACAGACAAATAATGAACCGCCAAAGGATAATGGCGCGCAAGCCGATTTAGAAAATGGGCTAAATGCGTGGCAAAAAAACATGGGGGCGCTTAGTGAACGGCTGCAATCCTTATCCAAACTTTACCTAGAGCAATCATCTGAAAAATTTGCAGATGCTGGGGAAAGCGCGCAAAATAAACCACTTGACCCGCTTAATATTGGCAAAAGCCTGATGGAGTTGCAGCAATCCCTATTGCAAAATCCCAGCAATTTATGGGCTGCGCAGATGGAATTGATGGGCGGCTATATGTCCATTTGGCAGCAAACCACCCGTAAATTTATGGGGCTTGAATCTGAAGCCATCATCACGCCTGAAAAAGATGATAAACGCTTTAAAGCCGATGCGTGGAATGAAAATTTTGCCTTTGATTTAATCAAGCAAAGCTATTTATTAACCGCCAAAGCCACGCAAAATATGGTTCAAAATGCTGAAGGGCTGGACGATAAAACCGCCCAAAAGCTTGATTTTTACACCAAGCAATTTGTCGATGCGCTATCGCCTTCAAATTTTGCCATGACCAATCCAGCTGTCTTGGATGCCATCATTGAAACCAAAGGTGAAAATCTGGTCAGCGGGCTTGATAATTTAATTCAGGATTTACAAAAGGGCGACGGCAAGCAGGTCAAGATCACCATGACCGATGGCACAAAATTTGAACTTGGCAAGAATATCGCAACCGCACAAGGCAGCGTTGTCTTTAAAAATGAATTGATGGAATTATTGCAATTTGATCCTGTAACGCCGCAAGTTCAAAAGCGCCCCTTGCTGATCATTCCCCCTTGGATCAATAAATATTATATCCTTGATCTTGGCAAACATAACAGCATGATTCAATGGCTTGTTGGGCAAGGCTTTACGGTTTTTTGCATTTCTTGGGTCAATCCAGATGCCAGCTTAAAGCATAAAAGCTTTGAAGATTATATGATTCAAGGCCCGCTGGCAGCGCTTGACGCAATCGCGCTTGCAACGGGGGAACGCGATATTGATGCGGTTGGATATTGCCTTGGCGGCACATTATTAAGTGCAACTTTAAGCATTATGGAAACCCGAAAAGATAAGCGCATCAAATCCGCAACCTATTTTACCACGATGGTTGATTTTGAAAATCCTGGCGATTTGGGGGTCTTTATTGATGAAGCGCAATTAACAGCCTTGGAAGAAAAAATGAACGAACGGGGCTATCTTGATGGTTCTGAAATGGCAACGACTTTTAACATGCTGCGCTCCAATGATTTAATTTGGTCATTTGTGATCAATAATTATCTGCTTGGCAAACAGCCCTTTCCATTTGATCTTTTATATTGGAATTCGGATTCAACGCGCATGCCAGCGACCATGCACAGCTATTACCTTAGGAATATGTATCAAAAAAACTTACTTATTCAAGATGGCGCGCTGAAGCTGGATGGCGTGCCTGTAAAGCTTAGCAATATCAAGGTGCCAAGCTTTATCCTTTCCACACGCGAAGATCATATTGCGCCATGGGAATCATCCTATCAGGCAACGAAAATTTACAAAGGGCCCGTTGATTTTGTGCTGGCAGGTTCGGGGCATATTGCGGGGGTGATCAATCCGCCAAATCCTGAAAAACAAAAATATGGCTATTGGGTCAATGAAAAACACAATGATGATCCGTTAAAATGGCTGGATCAGGCAAGCCATCATCAAGGCAGCTGGTGGCCTTATTGGCGCGAATGGCTGGTTAAAAAACATCCAGAACAAGTCCCCGCCAGAAAAGTTGGCGCAGGAAAACTTAAAAAACTTGCGCCCGCCCCTGGCGATTATGTTAAGCAAAGCGTATGAGTTTAAAATATTCAAAACCCGTTAAGCTGATTGTTGATAATGCGGAATTGGCAGATTATTGCGCCCATTTATCAAAGGCGGATTATATTTGCATTGATACTGAATTCATGCGCGAGCGCACTTATTGGCCGCAGCTTTGCTTAATTCAGATCAGCCCGCCCGATGAATGGGTAACGGCACAGCAAGGCGCGGATGATTGGCTAAATGCGCCCGCCTTAATTGATCCGCTTGCGCCCAATATTGCGCTTGATGCTTTTTTTGATCTGTTGACAAATCGGTCAGTTTTAAAAATCTTTCATGCAGCGCGCCAAGATTTGGAACTGATTTGGCATGTCACGGGCAAGCTGCCTGCCCCCATTTTTGATACGCAGCTGGTTGCAAGCGTTTGCGGTTATGGTGATCAGATTGCCTATGGCAATTTGGTGCAAACCCTATGCGATATAGAGATTGATAAATCGGCACGGCTAACCGATTGGATGCTGCGCCCGCTATCCAATAAGGCAAAGATTTATGCGCTTGGGGATGTGCTTTATCTTGGAAAAATATATCATATTCTGTCTGCTGAAATGGATAAAGCGGGCAGAAAAAGCTGGGTTGAAGAGGAACTCGCCTTGCTTTCAAGCCCATCCACCTATGAAAATGATCCTGAAATGGCGCATTTGCGCATTAAAAAGCGATCGGGAACGGCTAAATATTTTCACTTAATCACCAGGCTTGCAAGCTGGAGAGAGCGCATCGCCCAACAACGCAACATTCCCCGCCAGCATGTGATCCGTGATGATTTGCTGATTGATCTTGCCAGCAGCGCCCCTGCAACCCAAGCAGATTTAGAACGCTTGCGCAGCGTTTCCAAAGGCTTTGGCGGCAGCCAGCTTGGTAAAGAAATTCTAAGCGCCATTGATGATGCACTTAAAATGCCCGAAAGCCAATGGTCAAAGCAGGAAAGACCCATTCCGCTTTCCCCGCAAGAACGCGCCATTGGCGAAATGCTGCGCTTATTATTAAAGCTGGTTGCTTTGGAACATGGGCTTGCTGCCAGATTAATTACCAATGGCGATATGCTTGATCAATTTTCCCGCAAAAACCCGCCCGCAGAACTTCCCATTTTAAAGGGCTGGCGTTATGATATTTTTGGAAAATATGCACAGGCATTAAAACAAGGTGAATTATTCCTTGGCATCGATCAAACTGGCAAAATCATCTATACTGAAATTCCCTATTAATGAAATTTAGTGACGGGGCTATAAAGTTAAATTAAGCGGGTTTTTAAGCGCGCAGGCGTTCATTATCTGGATCAAATGGGCTTTCAATGACAATTTCAGCCTTATAAAGCTTATCCAGAATTTTAACCTCAAGCTGCTGCCCAATTTCGGCAAATTCAGGATCAACCATGCCAAGCGCGATGGATTTACCAATTCTGGGGCCATAATTGCCCGTTGTGACGCGCCCAACCAATTTTCCTTGATGATAAAGCGGATTATTGCCAATCGGATCAGCATCTTCAATGCCGTCAACAATTATGGTCACGAAGCGGTTTTTAAACCCGCGTTCTTGCCACTCAAGCAGCGCATCGCGTCCATAAAAATCACCCTTGCCTGGAATCACAAACCGTTCAAGCGCAGATTCAAAGGCGGCATATTCAATCGACATTTCCGTGCCAATCATACGGTATGATTTTTCAATCCGCAACATATCCATCGCACGAATGCCAAAGGGTTTAATGCCAAATTGTTCGCCCGCTGCCATTAACCGATCAAAAATATGATTTTGATATTCAATCGGATGATGCAGTTCATAGCCCAATTCGCCGACAAAATTAACCCTGATTGCAAGCGCGGGGGCAAGCCCAACATCAATTTGCTGTGCGCTTAACCATGGAAAAGCTTTATGCGAGAGATCATTACGCGAAACAGATTGCAATAATTCGCGGGATTTTGGCCCAGCAAGCACCAATACCCCCATGGAATTGGTTAAATTATCAAAACGCACCGAGCCATCTTGCGGCATGTGTTTTTTAATCCAATCATGGTCAAGCCGCTGCAATGCGCCAGCAGATACCATATAAAAGCTGTCTTGTGATTCGCGCAAAACGGTAAATTCGCTCATCACGCCGCCTTGGGAATTCAAGCTATGGCAAAGCCCGATGCGCCCAATTTTCTTAGGCAAGCGATTTGCAAGCAAATAATCCAAGAAGCCATTGGCACCAGGCCCGCTCACTCTGCATTTTGCAAAAGGCGACATATCCAAAATGCCAACATTATTGGCAACATTTAACGCTTCATCCACCACATGGGGGAAATAGCTTGAACGGCGGAATGACCAATCATCCACCTGCGGCACACCCTTTGGTGCAAACCAATTTGCGCGCTCCCACCCGAATTTTTGACCAAATACCGCACCAAGTGCTTTCAAACGATCATGGCAAGGAACGGTTCGAAGCGGGCGCGCTGCGGGGCGCTCTTCATCTGGAAAATGGGTAATAAAGACATGATCATAGGCTTCTTCATTCTTTTCCTTTAAATAGCTTCTGGTGCAATAATCGCCAAAGCGCCGTGGATCAACCCCCATCATATCAATCGTCGGTTCGCCGTCAATAATCCAATTTGCCAGCTGCCAGCCCGCACCGCCTGCTGCGGTGATTCCAAAAGAATGCCCTTCATTCAGCCATAAATTGGGCTTATCCCATGCAGGACCAATGATTGGGCTGCCATCAGGCGTATAGCAAATTGCGCCATTATAGGTTTTTTTAATCCCAACTTCGGCAAAAGCAGGAACGCGTAGCATTGCGCCTTCAATATGGGGTTCAAGCCGATCCAAATCCTCTTGAAATAATTCATATTCACTATCCGCATTTGGTCCATCCACATAGCAAGCAGGCGCGCCCTTTTCATAAGGTCCAAGAATAAAGCCGCCGCGTTCTTCGCGCAAATACCATTGATTGTCCGAATCGCGCAGCACTGCAAGCTCTGGCAAGCCTTGTTCTTTGCGCTTAAGCAGCTCTGGATGTGGCTCTGTTACAATATATTGATGTTCAACGGGCATTACAGGCAGCTGAAGCCCAAGCATATCGCCTGTTTGCTTCACAAAATTTCCGCTTGCGGTAATTAAATGCTCACAAGTAATCTCGCCCTTATCGGTCGTAACCCGCCATTCGCCTGTTGGGGTGCGGTCAATCTGGATCACCGCTGTATTACGGTAAATTTCTGCACCATAATTGCGCGCACCTTTGGCAAAGGCTTGGGTTAAATCTGCGGGCTGAATATAGCCATCTTCTGGATGCTGAATTGCCCCAACAATCCCCTCAATATTGCAAAGCGGCCAGATTTCCTTGACCTCGCTAGGGCTTAGGAATTTAACATCAATGCCGATTGTTTCTGCGACAGAGGCATATTGATAATATTCATCCATGCGCGCTTGGGTTTGCGCCAATCTGATGTTGGAACATTTTGAAAACCCAACATCTTGCCCTGTTTCTTCTTGTAATTCCTGGTAAAATTTTACCGAATATTTATGAATTTGCCCAACCGAATAGCTAAGGTTAAATAGCGGCAAAAGCCCTGCGGCGTGCCATGTTGAGCCAGAAGTTAGCTCGCGCCGTTCCACCAGCGCGCAATCGCTCCAGCCTTTTTTTGCAAGATGATACAGCGTTGATACCCCAACGACCCCGCCACCAATAACCAAAGCGCGCACATGTGACTTCATTTGCCTATTCCCCTATTCCCCATGAGATGAAATGTTAATATCTTACTAGATAGTCACTAGGCAATGATGGCAGATAAATCTTGCAAAAACGCGACATTAAATCCCTAGAATGGATTCTTTTTCAATGCGGCTTTGGTTAATCTCTTGCTGCTGGCGTTTTGATATGCGCATGGATTCGGATTTTAATTGACCGCATGCCGCCAAAATATCCTGCCCGCGAGTTTTGCGCAAGGTTGCGGTATAGCCCGCTTTTCGCAAAATTGCCAAAAATGCTTCTTGGCGTTCAAGCGGGGATGGTTCGTAATTTGAACCTGGCCACGGGTTAAATGGGATAAGATTGATCTTTGCAGGAATGCCCGCAATCAAACGCGCAAGGGCTTTTGCTTGCTGATCAGAATCATTCACCCCTGACAGCATGATATATTCAAAGGTGATGCGCCTTGCATTTGACAGCGATGGATATTCCCGCAATGAATCCATCAGCTGATCCAGCTTGTATTTACGGTTGATTGGCACCAGCTGATCGCGCAATTCATCATTCACAGCATGCAGCGATACGGCAAGCGGCGCAGAAGTTTCCGCGCCAAGCTTATGAATTTCAGGCACAACACCAGAGGTTGAAACCGTCACCCGCCGTTTTGTTAAGGAAAGCCCGTTGCCATCGGTAAATAATTTAATCGCGGCAATGACTTCATCCGTATTATATAAAGGCTCGCCCATGCCCATAAAGACAATATTCGTGATTTGGCGGTTTCTTACAAAACCACTTTCATCATCATTCTCATCCATATCATTTTGCGGATTGCCCTGTTGTTTGCCTTGCTGATCGCCCCAATCCCCCAAGCGATCCTTTGCCAGCATCAGCTGCGCAACGATCTCTCCTGCTGTTAAATTGCGCACCAGCTTTTGGGTTCCCGTATGACAAAACAGACAGGTTAAAGAACAGCCAACTTGCGATGAGATACATAAAGTGCCGCGATTTTCTTCTGGAATATAGACCATTTCGGCAGCAGCATGCGCATCCAAATTCAGTAAAAATTTTCGCGTGCCATCCATTGCCAGCTGATCCACCGCAATTTCTGGGCGGCTTAAAGAAAAATCCTGATTCAGTATGTGCTGCAACGGCTTAGAAATATTATGCATCTGGTCAAAATCAGTGACCCCTTTATTGTAAATCCAGCCATAAAGCTGCTTTGCCCGAAATTTAGGCTGCTCTAGGCGCACCATCAGCGCCGTTAGATCATCAAGCGAATGCCCAATCAGATTGGTTTTGGAGGGATTGGGTATGGGTTGGGGCTGCTGCATATGCTTTTATATATCTATTGCGCGCAAGCTTCTGTAATGGCGCGGTGGGCTGCGGTAAAGCCAAGCAGCGAATAGCGATCCGTGGTTAAAGTCCCCCTGCTGGATATTGATTTCATAATCATGCTATTTCCGCGCCGCATCGCATTTACAATATCGGTGCTTTGGGCAATATGATAAAAAATCGTTTCATCTTGCGTATAGCTGCCCTCCATCTTTTTACCATCAATGGTAAGCGTTACCGCTTTATCGCCATCAACGGCATAGCCTTGCTGAAACACAAGTTCATTTTGGGTATTAATATCAGGGCGGTGGGTTACAAATGCCCAAATTTTACCGCGCCGCGTATAATTGCCTTCGGATTTGGTCGGGGTTGACCACATGGTGCAAATGCGGCCATCATCATTATCATAGACATAGGCAGTCCAATTTTTAAACGCGCCAAGCGATTTTTCGGATGCGCTTTGCGCCATGCTTGATTCTATTCCGCCCATTGCACCAAACAGCAAACCGCCCACCATTGCTGCGCGCATTAAAAGCCCAGTGATTGATGGCTTCGCGGCAATCGCAATATTGGCAAATGAGAATTTACGGATTAAATGGATTTTCATAATAGACCTGCGCTTGAAATTTTGTGATTTATATTATTTTAATGCTAAAAGCATTTCATAAATTCTATGCTTTTATGTATAAATAATAAATATTTGCAAAAAAGCCAATATTTCTTTACCAATATTTAAATTTTTTTAAATAATTACAGCCAAATTCTTTAAAATTACAATCATTTTGGCAGTTTTAACCTAATTTATTGGCAAGCCAAACCTTAATCATACCAGATATTAATTATACCAGAGCTTAATCATAAATGACACAAGCAACGCCGCAAGCATTAAATTTTACCGTTGACCCAACGCAAGAAGGCAAGCGGCTGGATCATATATTGGTTATCCTTGTCGCCATGGATCATAATTTACAAGATCATGGGCTTAGCCGCAACCGTTTATCATCGCTAATTCAGCAAGGCCATTTAAGCATTGATGGAACGCCCTGTTTAAACCCATCAAAAAAGTTAAAAAAGGGCGCAATGCTGTGTTTAACCCTGCCCGCGCCCGTTGCGGCAACGCCGATGCCGCAAGCCATGCAGCTTGATATTATCTATGAAGATGATGCGCTGCTGGTTGTTAATAAGCAAGCGGGGCTGGTGGTGCATCCAGGGGCTGGAAATCCAGACAATACGCTGGTGAACGGTTTACTGCATCATTGCGGCGATGATTTACAAGGAATTGGCGGAACGCAGCGCCCTGGCATTGTTCACCGCATTGACAAGGATACTTCAGGGCTGTTGGTGGTTGCAAAAACCATGCGCGCCCATCACGGGCTTAGCGCATTATTCCATGATCATCACATAGAGCGCAGCTATATCGCGCTATGCTGGGGAAAGCCTGCCCCTGCGCAAGGGCGCATTGACAAGGCATTAGCCCGTGATCCTTATGACCGCTTGAAAATGCGCCCCTCTGCCAGCAGCACCGCAAAACAAGCAATTACAGATTATGATTGTCTTTATCACAGCCCGCACGCCAATATTTCCGTGGTGAAATGCAATTTACAAACAGGACGCACCCATCAAATTAGGGTGCATATGACCGATCTAGGGCATCCGCTAGTCGGCGATAAGACATATTATAGCAACCGCAAAATATCCGCCAAACAATATGCGGCAAAGGCACAAATGCCGCTAAGCCTTAACCGCCAAGCCCTGCACGCATCCGTGCTTGGTTTTATTCACCCCATCACCGCAACTGCATTGCGTTTTGAAGCCAAGCTTCCTGCCGACATGCAAGATTTGGTTGATCTGATGCAGCAAGCATAGGATTGCTGCATGTGCTAATCGCGGGCGCACAGTAACCTTGTTGACTTTGATTCTGATCGTGATAAGATCAAATCATGCTAAATAAAAGCGAACTTATCTGTTGCAGAGCCGTGCGACAGACGCCTTAACAATCATTTATTTTTCATGGAAATAATGGTCAACTAAGGCACATCATAATGTTGCGAGGCAACATACAAAATGGGCTTGGTATCCTTCATAAGCGATGCTTCAAGCCCATTTTTGCATCTATTTCCCTTAATTTACATCTATTTCCCTTAATTTACATCCATTTCCCTTAATTTTAACAATATTCAATGAAATCCAGCCAAGTTTAATCAATGTGGCATTAAAATTGCTTTAACTATTTTGAAATATAAAAGCAATGTTAAGGGTCATTAGAAAATGGTCGATATTTTTACCGATAGCTTAATGCGCACAAACAGCCAAACCGCAGGCATTGCAAGATCACGCCCCCAAGATGCGCTCAATAATCGGCAACATAGCAATCAAGAAAACAATCAAAGATTCCAAGCACTAATGAATCAACAAGCGTCAATCAATCAAAAGCAATTTGTTTTGACCGACGAAGCCCAAAATCATCCCCCAAATGAGAATACAGCAAGTGAAAAACAGGGGCTATTTGGTGAAAATGGATTTGAATTTTCTGATTTGGTGGATGTCATTAATCCATTGCAAAATATACCGATTGTTAACTCACTCTATCAAAATGCCACAGGCGATGAAACCAGCACTGGCGCAAGGCTAATGGGCGGCACATTATATGGTGGACCGATTGGATTGCTGGGGGCAATCATTGATCTTGCAACCCAAAATGCAACGGGAAAAACCATTGGCGGTAATGTCTTATCAGCTGTTGGGGTAAATCAAGATAAAACAGATCAAGCTTCTTTAGACCAAGACGCAAAAAAAACAAATATAAGCGCAGCCCCTGAAAGCACCGCACCAACCGATAATCCACCAAGCCTTGATGCGCTTAAAAATCTTCAAACCGAGCTAAAAAACCAGCTTAGCGTTGCAGGGTTAATTCAATCATCGCAAACGGCAGCGCCGCCAAGCGCAGTTACAATCAAGCCGCTTGCGGCGATTGAAAAGAATGAAATTGCAGACGCAGATTTAAATGAACATCAGACACAAGAAAAATTAGCGCTGCTTAATATCTTGGATCAATCCGCGCCGCCAGCCGCGCTTGAAAGCCCACCAGCCAATATGACAGCAGATATAAATGTAACAACAGATATAAATGCGCGCGCAGCAGACCTGTTTGAAAATCGCGACCAACAGCCACGCAGAAACGGGTTTTTAAGCCAAAACTCAGTTGCTTATCTGCAAGAAATGGCAACGGTTTTTTCAAATCAAATGGCAGCCAATCAAAGCGAACCTGCGGCTTCGATCATTCCAAAATCTGGATTTGGCTCGCCGCTTTTTGATGAAATTCAATTTAATCCCCCTGCAAGATTGGGGCAATCTCAACCATCAAACACGCAATCAAGCGGGCTTGCGCATGATAATATTTATGCCGCCCTTCAGCATTATGAGCAAATACAGCAAATCCGCAATTCATCTCACATCCCCCACCAAATGGATATTATGTCCTAAAGCCAATGATAGAGGCAATTATTTGGGGTAATACTTAAATCATTTAAGTATTCAGTGTTTTTTATTTAAAAACTATTGGTAATTGCCGCGAATCTTATTTAGTTTATATTCTTTAATTATTTGGTTAAAGATGAATTATTTAAAGGCGCATTTATGGCTAAGCACCCCTCCAAACATTCTAAGGCTGTTTCGGCAACATCAAAACTCAATCAAATCATGCCACAAGCTGGCGATACACAATCGCTTGATTGGTTGCAGCAGCTGGCAGATGAAGCGGGCATGAACGCCCATAATCTTGCCGAAATTGGCGATAGCTGGGCGTTGCTTGAACAGCTTGAAGTTATATTAAGGCGTTTCACCAAGCTTTACCGCGAAACAGGGCATGTTGACCCGCTTAGCTATGAAGATTTTGCCGACAGGCTGCAAATGATCATTGATGCGCTGCGCGAAAATCTTGGATATGATGATTTAGAAAGCAATATTATTGATCCAAA
>JBGCED010000055.1:0-15167 GCA_045106055.1 Alphaproteobacteria bacterium | reverse complement strand
TCATGTTTCTCACTTTTCTAACATCCCATTTGCCGAAATAGAAATCCATAATTGAATTTTTAAACATCATACCCATGCAAGTTCCGCTTGACACATCCCAATCTGTCAAATCCAATTTTAATTGAGTGCTTTGAAATGCCGCTTCAAAAACAGTTACTTTTGAAACATCCCAATTATTAGCTGTGTGGTGTTGAGTGTTCCTTGATTTATACAAGACAAATCCAATATTCAACGCGTTACTTGTATCAATAAAATCTAAAGGTTGATCAAAATCTGAGTCATAAAACATCCACCCAAAATTTGTTACTTTAGAAGTGTTTAGATTCAAAGAACTATTGAACTTGCTTTTGCCAAACATGCTGTTCATATTTGTTACTTTAGAAGTGTTTAGATTTAGTGGTTTATCGTAACAAGACATCAAAAACATTCCAGATGTGTCTGTCACATTCTCAGTATTCCATTTTGATATATTCCCATTAAATTTAGAATTTTTAAACAAATTACTCATATCTTGTATATCAGAAACATCTATGTGATTAAGATCGCAATCGTAGCCATTTTGCTTAATCGCTAAATCAATCAACTCAATTAAATGCTGTTTATTAATGGCTTTCATAACCGTCTTATTCCTTGTGTTAATGCTTAATATATTATATTATAATATATTTTTATCAAAACTTTGTCAACTAAAAAAAACACCCTCTTAACAAATTAATGAAAAGAGGGTGCTTTCCTTATACTTCTAAGTTCTGGGCAAAGGAATATGAAGGAGTTCTCTATGAAAACAAGTATTATATACTACATACGCCAAAATAAGTCAACAAGTTTTTTCACTTTTTTATAAATTGATTTATATATTTAGGGATTTATAAAGGTTATATAATATTCTATGGCTTTGTGTGAAGCGCGTTTAACACAGCATCGCGCAAGGCTTGATCCACGATTGGCAAGGCTTGATCAGGCGCAAACCATGCTTGAAAAGCAGGGGCGGCTTGATGCAATAGCATCCCCAGCCCATCTTGAATTTTATTGCCGCGTGCGCGCGCTTTTATAAGCAAATTGGTCATTAAAGGTTGATAGACAATATCATTCACCCATGCATGTTCAGGCAATAGGGCAAGATCAAGCGCAAGCTCTGCTTTTCCGATCATGCCAAGCGCGGTTGAATTTACAAGCAAGTCGCAATTTGCAAGCTGCGCTTCGCGGGTTTCCCATGGCGCATGATTGATAATGATGCCTTGATCGCCCGCCTGTTTTTCAAAATGCTTTACCAATCTTTCAAAATGCTTAACCAGCGCATCGGCGCGCCCTTGGCTGCGATTAAGCACGATAATATGCTTGAAGCCCAAATCAATTAAGCCCGCCATCACGGCATATGCAGCACCGCCCGCGCCCAGCAGCACCGCTTTATCGGTTTTATGATTCTGTTTAAACCCCTGCGCATCCAGCAGATTCTGCGTAAAGCCAGCCAAGTCGCTATTATGCCCTGTCAATTTTCCCTTATCATTCCCCTTATCATCTATCGTGACCAAATTAACCGCGCCAATATTTCGTGCCTCGTCAGTTAAATCGTCACAAAAAGGGATAATTGCTTGCTTATGGGGCAGGGTGACATTAAAGCCCGCCATATTGGATGCTTTGGCACTTTCAATAAATGCAGCCAGCCCATCAGGGGGAACGCGATATTTTTCATAATGCCCTGCAATGCCGTATTTTTCCAGCCAATGATGATGGATGATCGGCGATAGGCTATGGGCAATCGGATCACCAATCACCCCCGCCTTGAGGATTCCCAGATTTGAAATTTCAGGTGACTTCATATCTTTAACCAGCCCTTATGGCGCATCAGCGCACATAATTTAAACAAGGGCAGCCCAAGAATGGTGAAATAATCGCCCTCTACATTGTCAAATAATTGTGCGCCCATGCCTTCCAGCTGATAGCCCCCAACCGATGCGCACACATCAATCCCAACTTGGGCAATATAATGTGCCAGAAATTCATCGGAAAAATCACGCATGGTCAAGCGCGCCCTGCCCATGACGCTGCCTTGCAGCATCCCATCTTGATAAATTGCTGCCGCGCTAATTAAATAATGACTATTGCCGCGTAATTGTTTTAAATGATTGCGCAGCCCGTCAAGCCCAACCGGCTTGCTAAGGCGTGTCCCGTTAATCTCAAGCATGGAATCTGCGCCAATGACAATTGCCCCCATTTCCATCAAGCTTACCTTTTTTGCCTTTTCACAAGCAAGCATTGTGGCGCATTGTGCAATATCTTGATCCTGATATTGCTGCTTAATCATGCTTTCATCAATATCAGCAGAAATGACGCTGAATTTAAGCCCCGCCTTGTTCAGCATGCTTTTTCGCGCTTCGCTGCCAGAAGCCAGAATGAATCGCGGCGCAAGCCCCGAATGAACATGATTTTGCATTATTTTGTCCTTTTTTGTTATTAAGGCTATTAAGGCTATTAGGGCTTATCTTCACCAAAGCGTTTTTCATAAAGACTCATAATAATCGCAGACGCTTCCTCAATTGATCGCTTGGTGACATCAATCACGGGCCAATTTTGGCGCGCGCTAAGCCGCTTTGAACGCAAAACCTCCTGCTTTACCTGATCAATATCAATATAATCATGGTTGCCATGATGAATCGGGGTGGCTTGTTCAACCGTTTTTGCACGATCAGGATCAATCAATTTTAACCGATTCATCCGAATTTCAACTAAGGATTCGGCGTCGCGCACCAAGCAAACCACCATCGGGCGCTGATCTGCGCGCAAATTTAACAGCCATTCAGGCATTTGCAATTCGCCGACCATTGGGATATTTGCGGCTTTATATCCGCGATTTGCCAAATAAATACAGGTGGGAGTCTTTGAAGTTCTGGATACGCCAATCACCACAATATCCGCCTGTTTTATGCCATCATCGCCCAGCCCATCATCATGCATTAATGAATATTGCATCGCATCAATGCGGCTGAAATATTCGGTATCAAGCTGGTGCTGCATGCCCGTTTGCCATTCGCCAGGCTTTCCCAAATATTTCACAAATATATCCAAAAAATGATCCATCACTGAAAAAACAGGCAAACGCCGTTCATGGCAAAAATCCATTAATTTTTTTCGAATATTAGAATCAACAATCGTAAATAACACAATTCCAGGGTGGGCTTTTATTTTCTCAATGACTTGATCAATTAAAAATTCACTTCTGACCATGCTCCACACATGCTCTTGATAATTGACATGGTTAAATTGTGAAAGACAAGCCTTTGCCAAGGTTGATACCGTTTCCCCCGTTGAATCGGATACCAAATGAACATGCACAAAGGTTGCGGATGAATCCTGTTTGTTCTGCGCGGATATTTCGGTTGCATAATGGGTTTTTGGGGTCATATTATTTCACTCTATCAATATTCAAAAGGGCATTCTAAAGCATTTATAATTGGCTTCAAGTCAAAATAAAATCATAAATTTGGTAAAACAATGATAAAAAACAGTTTTTTTGATTGAACAATCATTAAAAGATGCTAACAATAGACAAATAGATATATTTTTAATATTTAACTCAATATTTAAATCAAATATTTAAGCGTGAATTTTATAAGCACAGGCTTAATGGACTAGATTAAAGAAAGCTGGCATGATGGGATCGAATATGGATTCGGATACTAAATCTTTTGACACAAAGGCAAAACTAACGATTGGGGCTTTGCCGTTCATCTTGGTCTTGCTGCTTCATTTTGGGTTTGCAGCCCGTGATTATCTTGTGGATAAGCCAAAGCTTGAATCCGCCATAATTAGCAATCAGCTACAAA
The DNA here is from genome assembly GCA_045106055.1 of Alphaproteobacteria bacterium. GTDB lineage: Bacteria > Pseudomonadota > Alphaproteobacteria > CBDDJK01 > CBDDJK01 > JBGCED01. The sequence goes on along the minus strand of JBGCED010000055.1, from coordinate 11,343 downwards.
CATTCGCGCATGAATCGCTGGTTGATGTGTTCTTGTTGAAAGATCAAATCATGCCGCTATCACAAGCTGAGGAGGGCGGAGATCGCGCGCAAATCGACCGCGCCTTAAGCCAGCTTGAAGATGGATTGCGGGCATTAAGCGATTATTACGCATCAAATAAGCTTCCAGATTCATTATCCGCCGAAGGGCTTCAGCGCGCATCGGCTTCTGCGATCAGCCCCGTTTCAATTCTGGCCGAATTTCGCGCCAATCGCGGCGTGATTGCCAATGGTTCTAGCAACGAAGCCTATGAACAAAGTAAATTGGTTGCCAGCCATTTGAAGCAATTTTTACGCCTATCATCACAGCAGGTCGGGGTTTTATTCGCGGGCAAAGATTCCTTGGCGGCAATTCAAGGCTTTCGCTCTGCCGATTTGGTTGAGCAAGCCTATTTAATGATTAATGCTGCTGCTGCGATTGAATCTTCGGATGAAGTCGCGATCAGGCTGGCTGCGCAGCAGGTCAAAGATGCAGCGGTTGAGATCAAGGCGGGGATGGGCTTTGTTCCGTCCGCGCAATCTGTAAATGATGCTGAGGGGGTTAATCGCTTAACCGCAGCCTATGATGAATATTTTCGTGAGTTTGAACCCCTTCAAAAAGCGATTATAATATCAACTGACGGCGGTTCTGATCGCGAAATTGCGCGCTTGCTTGGGCTTGCGCATGAGGGGAATGCCAATCTTTCGCGCGCCATATCGGATGTGGTTGCAGCTGAATTGCAAGCTGCAAAGCGTCAAAGCGATCGGGGCTATTGGATTTATGCTGGGCTTGGTGTGCTTGGGCTGCTGCTATCGGTTGCGATCTATGCGTTTATCGCGCGGATGGTGGTTTTACGCGCACGCGCTTTAAAGGGCAGGAACATTAACTATCTGGGGCAGGTTGCAGCCATTTCCAAATCGCAAATGGTGGCGCAATTTAATCTTGATGGCACAATCAGCAGTGTGAATGAAAATTATTGCGAGGCAACAGGGTATGAACATGATGAATTGCTTGGGCAATCCCATGTGATTTTGGTTGGCGAAGAAAAAGCAGAAGAACAGCAATATAAGGATTTTTGGAACGGGCTTAAACGCGGGGATTTTCGGGTTGGCGAGTTTAAAATCCTTAAAAAAGATGGCGCATGGCTTCACATTCAAGCGACCTATAATGCAATCTTGGACGAGGCGGGTAATCCCTTTCGGGTTGTTACCTATGCAACCGATATTACCGAACAGCATGAACGGCGCGAGCGGGCAAATAAGGATGCGACCGAATTTCAAACCAAAATGCAAACCATCATTGGTTCGGTGGCTGCTGCATCAACCGAGCTTGCGCAAACTGCTGAATTGCTAACCAATTCCATTCGCGATTCAAACTTAAATGTGAATGAAGCGGTTGAAAGTGCGGGCGAAACCTATGAATCAGTGCAATCGGTGGCGGCGGCTTCTGGGCAGATGTCGTCCACCATTCGCGAAATTTCAGAACAAACACAAAGCGCAAATGGCTTGATTTCAGAATCAGTTGATAAGGTCAATAGCGCGGATACACACGCAACCCAGCTGCAACAAGCATCCCAGCAAGTTAAAAGCGTTATTCAGTTAATTTCTAATATTTCCAGACAAATTAACTTGCTTGCGCTTAATGCGACGATTGAATCGGCGCGCGCAGGCGAAGCTGGTAAAGGCTTTGCCGTGGTTGCAAATGAAGTTCGAAACCTTGCGGGGCAAACCGATAAATCCATTCAGGAAATTGAACGGATCATTGTGAATATGTCGCAAGCATCCGATGGCGTTATATCATCCTTGACCAGCATTAAGGATTCGGTTGATAAAATCTTTGTTTCTTCTTCGGGGGTTGCTGCTGCGGTTGAAGAACAATCGGCGGTGGTCGGTAATATTGCCCAAAGCATGAATATTGCCGCCCATAAAACTGAATCGGTTAAAGAAAATATTAATGTGGTTGGCAGCTATGCGACTGAATCGGAAAAATCATCGGCGCAAGTGCTTGATGCTGCTAAGGATTTATCACGCCAAGCAGAAGAGCTGGATAGTGAAGTTGCAAGATTCCTAACCAATCGGGTTGGTGGGGATCGTGTGAATGTTTAAGATGTTGTTGGCGTGTGATTGAAAACATTATGAAGATGTTCTTTATGAATGGATGCGCAGAAAATAATAAGCTTGGATTTTGCAGAAATTTGCAAAATTTTGGAGGCGTAAATGGATGACATTATAGACGAGTTTTTGATTGAGACCAGTGAAAGCTTGGACGAGCTGGATACGGCCTTGATTGAGCTTGAGCAGGACCCGCAAAATGAAGTCCTGATTTCAAAAATATTTCGTTTTATTCATACGATCAAGGGGACTTGTGGGTTTTTGGGGCTTAGTCGTTTGGAACGGGTGGCGCATCGCGGGGAAGATGTGTTAAGCCTGTTTCGGGATAAAAAATTAATGGTGACCCCTGAATATATTTCAACCATTTTGAAATGTATTGATCAAATTAAAGAAATTATTGAGCATCTGCAAGAAACCAAAGAAGAGCCAGAGGGGGATGATAGCGCGCTGATTGCCGAATTGGAATCGGTTTGCGCGGATGCGGGCAGTCCTGCGGGGGGATCTCCTTTTGCAGATAATCCATTTGCCGATAATGATTCTGCGGATGAGGGGCAGCCAAATGCGGATTCTGGCATGCCCAGCATGGATCAAATCGATGCGATGATTGCTGCAAATTCATCAGAAGATGCCAGCCCCGCAGAAGATGCGCAAACGGTAAGTGCCGAAGCCGTGAATGCACAAGTTGATGATGGCGCGGAAGCTTTGCCTGAAATTAAAGGGATTGTCTGGCCAGAAGGGTTGCAGCCCAAGGCGAAGCAAGCACCCGAAGCTGCTATGGTGGAAGATGTTGCGCAAACGCCTGCTGCAACCATGGCGCAAAAGCCGGCTGGAATGAAAATTCAGGAACTGCCTGTGCGTGCTTCAACCGCCAGCGGCAAGCCTTTGGATGTTAACATTCAACAAGCAGGGCAAGACCGCGAAACCATTCGGGTGATGCGCGATGATGAAGGCAATATCATTACCCTTAATCAAAAGCGCGAAAAAAGCGAAAGCTCGGATCATGCAATGGCGGGCGTTAATTTGAACAAAACCAGTTCTAGCAAGCAGGAATCCCATGATCAGGATGGCAATTTCAGCAAGCAAGAGCAGGATGTGAATGTTGAATCATCGTTGGTTTTCACCCGCAAGGTTGAAAAAAAGCATGAGCGCGAAGAAACAGAAATAAAAGCAGGGGGCGCGGCAGCTGGATCAGCAAAGCCCGCACCTTCTAAGCCTGCTGCTGCCAAGCCTAAACCGCCTGCGCCTGGCGGTGTTGATGGGGCGCCCCCAGCCCATGAGGGAACAACCCAAACTTTGCGTGTGAATGTTGAAGTGCTGGAAGGGCTGATGACCACGGTCAGCGAATTGGTGCTAACCCGTAATCAGCTGCTGCAAACTGCGCGCAAATTTGAAGATAATGAATTATTAGCCCCCTTGCAGCGATTGAATTTTGTGGTTTCCGAACTGCAAGAAGGGGTGATGAAAACCCGAATGCAGCCGATTGGCAATGCGTGGTCTAAATTACCGCGCATCGTGCGCGATACTTCGTTGGAATTGGGCAAAAAAGTTGATCTTGAAATGTCAGGGCAAGACACAGAGCTTGATCGCCAAGTTTTGGAAATGATCAAAGATCCGCTAACCCATATGGTGCGTAATTCGGTGGATCATGGGATTGAAATGCCCGATGATCGGATTGAAGTGGGTAAGCCCGCAGCGGGTAAAATTTATTTGCGTTCCTATCATCAAGGCGGGCATATTATCATTGAAATTGCGGATGACGGCAAGGGGCTGCCGATTGCGATGATTAAGGATAAGCTGGTCACAAAGGGAATTGCAACCGAAGAACAGGTTGAACGGATGAGCGCGCAGCAAATCCAGCAATATATTTTCCATGCAGGTTTTTCTACGGCGGCAACCATCAGTGCTATTTCTGGGCGCGGTGTTGGCATGGATGTGGTGCGCACCAATATTGAAAATATTGGCGGGTCAATTGAACTAAATTCGGTTGAGGGCAGCGGCACGACTTTTATCATTAAAATTCCGCTTACTTTGGCGATTGTATCCGCGCTGATCGTTGGGGTTGGCAAGGAACGCTTTGCCATTCCGCAATTAACGGTGCGTGAATTGGTCATGGTCGGCAATGATACGGGAACGGAAATTGAACATGTCAATAATGTTCCTTTATTAAGGCTGCGCAACAGTTTGTTGCCGCTTGTATCCTTATCAAAATTATTGGGGCTAACCCCGCCAGGCGCGCTTGATATTGATCCAACCAAGGATAATTATGTGATTGTATCCAATGTTGCATCCTTTCAATTTGGGATATTGGTGGATCATGTTTATGATATGGAAGAAATTGTCATTAAGCCTGTATCGCGCAATCTAAAGAAATTAACCCTGTTTTCAGGCAATACGATTCTGGGGGATGGTCAGGTGATTATGATCCTTGATCCCACGGGCATATTGAAAACAGCAGGCTTGGATGAGGGGCTTAAATTGGCGGTGGATAATAATAAAAAACGAGATGAAGATTTGCTTGAACATCGCCGTGGGCCGGAAGAACGCTTGCTGCTATTTTCTGTTGGCGAGAAAACCAATGTCAAAGCCGTGCCGCTAAGCATGATTTCAAGATTGGAAGAGGTAAGCCTTGACCGCATTGAAATGACGGGCGGGCGCATGGTCATTCAGCAAGATGGTCGTTTGTTGCCTGTTTATAGCTATGATGCCGAGCTTTTATCCAAGCCAAGAATGATTGAGGGCGAAGATGGTCAAGAACAAGACCTTAATCGGTCATTGATTATTTTTAACATGGATAATAAAATGGCAATGGTCGGGCTGTTGGTTGATCGGATCATCAATATTACCAGCTATTACGGCAAGGTTAATTATGAGGGGGAGGATAAGATTTTTGAAAGCGTGATCATTAACGATCATGCCGCAGAAATTATCAACCCATCATGGTTCAGCCGTCATGCGCCATTAATTGAACATAATGGCTTTAAAGGCATTATTGAAAAAGCGGTTGAGGGGAGTGTTGAACATGTCTGATCAGCTTGCATTATCCGATCAAACGCTAAAAGCAGAAGATTCATTCATCGGCTATAGCGAAGATAATGATTTGGTACAGGTGCTAAGCCTGTATGTGGGCAAACAATTATTTGGGCTTCCAATTAACCGAATTCGGGATGTCTTGCCAGCACAGCGCATTACCCAAGTGCCGCTTTCGGATGCTGCAATTTTGGGGGTTATGAATTTGCGCGGGCGGGTGGTAACGGTAATTGACCTTGCGCAATCCATGCAACATGGCAGCAGCGAACGCGATCCAAATGCAAAGGGCATGAATATCGTGATTGAATATTATAATGAATTATATAGCATTTTTGTAGATCGGGTTGGCAATGTCATTGATCTTCAGCCAGAACATCAAGAAGAGCTGCCGCTGACTTTGGAATCGGATATTAAATGGAAAAAAATCGCTTATGGCGTATATCGTATGAAAGATGATATTATGGTATTGCTGGATGCGGATAAATTACTGGCATTAGATGATTAGGAGTCGGAAAATATGTCTCATTGCTTAATAGTTGACGATAGCAGAGTTACAAGGCGCATTATGCGTGACATCATGCAAGGGCAAGGCTTTATGTGCGGGGAAGCCGAAAATGGCAGGCTTGCCTTGGAATATTGCCGCCATATTATGCCTGATATTATCATGCTGGATTGGAATATGCCGGTGATGAATGGCATTGAATTTTTGAAATTATTACGCGAAGAACCAAATGGCGGCGATCCAGTGGTGATTTTCTGCACCACGGAAAATGATATGGATCATATTCAAATGGCAATGGGTGCGGGCGCAAATGATTATATTATGAAACCATTTGACGGGGATATTATTCGCGGAAAATTGGAGCAAAATGACATTGTGCCAGAGGGGCAGTAAATCCTTTATCAAGGATATATCATTCATAACATCATATCAGATGGTTTTATAACATTATCGGTCTTGTTGTTTAATTTTTTAAAGGAAAAAAGAAAAAAATGAATTTGGCGCGTCAAATAACAGTGCTGATTGTTGATGATTCTGCCTTGACGCGGTCTTTGATTGAAAAATCATTATCTGAAAACCCAAATATTCGCATTGTTGGCTATGCCGCCAATGGTAAAATTGCGATTGATAATGTGCTGGTTTATAAGCCCGATCTTGTGTTGCTGGATATTGAAATGCCCGTTATGGACGGCATTACCGCCTTGCCGCTTATAAAACAAGCAAAGCCTGATGTTGCGGTGCTTGTATGTTCAACCCTTTCATCGCATGGCGCGGAAATTACCATGAAAGCGCTTGAATTGGGGGCAAGCGATTATATTTGTAAGCCTGGGGCAAGTGCGGGCGCGCTTCGAACATCAAGTGAATTTAAGCAAGAGCTTGTTGAAAAAGTAATGGCCGTTGGCACAAAGGCACTGGATGCACAGCGCGAGCGCGCGCCTGCAAAAGCGCAAAGTCAAAGCACAAGCACGGCTTATTCTAGCAGGAAGATAAAGCCTGTTAGCGTGATCGCAATCGGCAGTTCAACGGGCGGTCCTAATGCGCTTATCCCGCTGCTTAAAGAATTTACGCAATTCCCAGTTCCGATTGTAATCACCCAGCATATGCCCAAAATGTTTACGGCGGTGCTTGCAAGCCATATTGAAGAAGCAACCAATATAAAATCGGTTGAGGCATTGGATGGCATGATCCTTGAACCTGGGCGTGTATATGTTGCGCCTGGCGATTATCATATGGAATTTAGGCAGCTGATTGATCGGGTGGAAATTAAGCTAAATCAGGGACCGATGGAAAATTTTTGCCGTCCATCAGTTGATCCAATGATGCGCTCTTTGACGCGAATTTTCAAAGAGGGTGTGTTCGCAATTATTTTAACGGGCATGGGTAAGGATGGGCTTGAAGGGTGCAGGATGGTCTCTAATGCAGGCGGCACAGTGATTGCGCAGGATGAAGAAAGTTCGGTTGTTTGGGGAATGCCAGGTGCGGTGCATGATGACGGCTTAACCCGCGTATTATTGCCGCCGCAAGATATGGGGCTATGGCTTAAAAATAATGCTTCAACCATTGAGTATGGTTACAAGTAAAATGGAAAATAACAAATAAAAAATAAGCAATAAAGTTTAGGGTGTTTTATGCAAGCTTCGGATTTTGAATTTTATAGAAAACTTCTTATTGAAGAATGTGGGATTGCGATCGATGCAGATCGTATGTATTTACTGGAAACGCGTTTGGCGACCATATCGCAATCGCTGGGGTTTCAGTCTAATGAAGAATTAACCCTTGATCTTCGAATGCACAGAAACCCGACGCTAATTCGCTCGGTTGTGGAAGCGATGACGACGAATGAAACTTTTTTCTTTCGCGATGTAAAGCCCTTTACCGTTTTAAAGGATGTTATTCTGCCTGAAATACAAGAGCGCAATAAAAATACCAAAAATCTTAAAATTTGGAATGCTGCTTGCTCATCAGGACAAGAACCTTATTCAATCGCAATGACGATTGATACGATTCGCAATTTTGATGATTGGAATGTGCGCATTATCGGCACGGATCTGTCTGAAAAAATGATCACCCAAGCGCAATCTGGCACTTATAATCAGTTTGAAATTCAGCGCGGGCTTTCCATTCAGCAAATGCTTAAATATTTTAAACAAGTAAATTCTCAATGGCAAATTAGCGATTCCATGCGCGCCAAGGTCAGATTTGAAGTCGGTAATATTCTGGAGCCTGCGCCTTTGCTGATTGGGTTTGATATTATTTTTTGCCGCAATATGCTGATTTATTTTGAAACAGAAACGCGCGTGAAAGTGTTAAATCAGTTGATTAAACGCTTAAATCCTGGTGGGTTTATTGTGCTTGGTGTTAGCGAGACAATCACGGATTTGCGCGTTCCGCTTAAAACTTATGAAGGCAATCACAGCTTTTTTGTTGTAAAGCATTAGGATTGAGCAACAAAAAAGCTGGCGGCTGATCCTATTATGCGCCCTGTCATTCTTTCGCCATTATTTGCCCCGCTAACGGCGCTGCCTGGGGTTGGGGCGCATATCGCCAAAAGATTACAAAAATTGCTAAAGGGCGATTTGCTTGTTGATTTGGTTATGTTTCGCCCGCGCAACATCCTAAGGCGCAAGCAGGTCGCGCATATAAGCGATCTTCACGCAGGAATGACGATCACCATTTCCGTGACGATCAAGGCGCATTATCCGCCGCCTTATACCCCAAATAGGCGGACAAGCCAAAGCCCGTATCGGATTGATGCGCTGGATCAAAATCAAGATATTTTATCAATTGTCTTTTTTCGCGCGGATGCAAATTACCTAAAGCGGGTGCTGCCTGTTGACGAAATTCGCGTAATTTCAGGCAAGATAGAGGCGTATGGCGAGCGGATACAAATGCCGCATCCAGATTATATAGAGCTTCCAGCACGCGCGCAGCGAATTCCAAAAATTGAGCCAATTTACCCCCTAACCGCAGGGATCAGCAATCGCATCCTAGCAAAACATATTCAATTTTGTTTGGATAAGAAAATTCCTGATTTTCCCGAATGGCTGGATCATAAATGGACGAGCGCGCAGCAAGCTTGGCCAAGCTTTAATCAAGCCCTAATCCAGCTTCATAATCCTTCGGATCAGCTGGAATTGCTGGACGCGGATGATATGGTGGGGGATGTTGCCTTGCTTCAACAAAAAGCGGGATTGCGCCTGGCCTATGATGAATTATTTGCAAATCAGCTTGCCCTTGCCTTTGTGCGCAAACGCTTAACCAGCGGCAAGGGGCGCGCGATCATTGCGGATGGCTTTTATCGGGATCAGCTGCTTCAGCTGCTGCCCTTTTCCTTAACCCGTTCGCAAGATCAAATCTTGGAAGAGATTTTTCACGATATGCGCCAGCAAGCCCGTATGTTAAGGCTGGTGCAAGGCGATGTTGGCAGCGGGAAAACAATTATTGCGTTGCTTGCGATGCTGTTTGCACTTGAAGCAGAACGGGATATGGATGGCGGCAAGCCTGTGCATCAAGCCGCAATGCTTGCCCCAACTGAAATTTTAGCGCGCCAGCATTTTGAAACAATTAGCAAGCTGGTTGAACCGCTGGGGCTTCGCTGTGTGTTATTAACAGGGCGCGGTAAATCCCCGCAAGCCAAGCGCAAGCAAGCCCTGGCGGCGATTAAGTCAGGAACGGCAAATATCATCATTGGCACCCATGCTTTATTCCAAAGCGAGGTTGAATATCATAATCTTGCATTGGTGATTATTGATGAACAGCACCGTTTTGGCGTGCATCAACGGCTAAGCCTGTCGGATAAGGGCAATCGCTGCGATATATTGGTGATGACTGCAACCCCCATTCCGCGCACTTTGATGCTGTCAGCTTATGGGGATTTGGATCATTCGCGCCTTACAGAAAAGCCGCCAGGGCGCAAGCCCATTCACACCGTCGTGATTGCAAAATCCAGAATAGATCAAGTGATTCGCCGCCTTGCAGAACGCTTGGAAGCGGGCGATCAAGCTTACTGGGTATGTCCATTGGTCGAAGAAAGCGAACATTTATCGCTGATTTCTGCGCAGCAGCGCGCCCAAGAATTAATTTATTTCATTGAGCAGTTAAAGGGCGAAGCGATGGCAAATTCCATTGGCTTAATTCATGGCAAGATGAAGCCCGCTGAAAAAGAACAAATCATGTCAGATTTTCAAGCGGGTAAGATTGCATTATTGGTTGCAACAACCGTCATAGAGGTGGGGGTTGATGTGCCAAATGCGTGCATTATGGTGATTGAACATGCTGAACAATTTGGGCTTTCACAGCTGCATCAATTAAGGGGACGGGTTGGGCGCGGCACAAAGCCATCCAGCTGTGTGTTGCTGCGCAATGATCATATTGGCGATACGGCTTATGAACGGCTTAAAATCATTTCCCAAAGTGAAGATGGGATGATGATTGCTGAAAAAGATCTTGAGCTGCGCGGTGCGGGCGAGGTTTTGGGGGTGAAGCAAAGCGGGCTGCCTGAATTTCATTTTGCGGATTTGGCGGTGCATAAGGATTTAATGGCACATGCAAACCGCGATGCGCTTGCCTGTTTAAAGGATGATCCAAGCCTAGGCAGCAAGCGCGGCGATGCGATTCGGTTGTTATTATATTTATTCCGCTATGATCAAGCCATTCATTTCATCCAATCAGGGTAAGGGAAAAACCCGCGAAACGATCTTGTCACCAAGCGCTAAATATGGCATATAGCAATCCTAATTTATAAAGTGGATAATGTGAAATATGCTGACAATTCCTCCAATTTGTGATTTTGATTGGAAACTTCCAGCCTTTAGCTTGATGGATGCTGAGGGCGTGCGCCATGATTCCAAGGATTTGATGGGGGAAAATGGATGTTTAATCGTCTTTATTTGCAATCATTGTCCCTATGTTATTGCAATTGCCAAAGAGCTTTCACTGGTGGCGGATCGGTTGCAATCAGATCACGGCATTAAGGTTGCGGCGATTAATTCAAATGATTTCGTGCAATATCCCCAAGATGCACCCAGTGAAATGCCAAATTTTGCCCGCAAACATGGATTTAACTTTCCCTATTTAATTGATGAAAGTCAGGCCGTTGCGCGAGAATGGGATGCGGTTTGCACCCCCGATTTTTTTGGGTTTAATCAAGCGGGGGCTTTGCAATATCGCGGGCGTTTTTATGATCGCGCCCAGCCAGCCTATGATGATCAGGGCGGGTTTTTATGGGAGCAGAATGATTTATATAAGGCAATGACCCAGATCGCACAAACAGGCAAAGGCCCCGTACATCAAATTTCATCAATGGGATGCAGCATTAAATGGAAATAACTCCCTGTTGCGCGTGAGCGAAAAAAATAACAAGCGCGACTGCGCGTCGCCAACAAAGCATTTTGCTTAAAAGTGGAAACCGGTTTTAAGCAATAAAAATGCGTCAAACAAAAAATTAGTTTGGCGCAGCCCAGCGGCGTGTGAGCGAAAACAAAACGCCTTACGACGAGTGAGTAAGATAAAAATCGTGTGAGCGATAAAAAATAACAAGCGCGACTGCGCGTCGCCAATAGTTTGGCGCAGCCCAGCGGCGTGTGAGCGATAAAAAAGGAATAAAATGGCTGATATTTTTAATGAAATTGATGAGGATTTACGCAAGGATCGCGCCAAGCAAGTCTGGCAAAAATATGGCAAGAA
>JBGCED010000054.1:0-17074 GCA_045106055.1 Alphaproteobacteria bacterium | reverse complement strand
GGTTTTGCAAAGACGACCGCAACCACCGAACCTACCGCTGGGGCAATAAATATTTCAAGCTTCATCATTGCCTCCAACAGGTGGTACATAAACATATCCTTTCTGCATCTTCCTAGCCCCAAATTGCATCATCGCTTGGGTCAAATATTTCGCCTGCAATGGCGCGGGCTTCCAGCGCATCAGATTGACTGCGAATGGTGTTTATTTTGTCAAACAGCGCGGTGGATTGATCCAAGGACTGCTGTTGATCGGCGGTTAAATCGGGGGTTGATGATAGGGATTGAATGGCAATAAGCGCATTGGTTTGCCGCCATAAGGGCGCGATATTATCAATCCGTCTTGCGGCTTCTGTTTTAATGTCGTCAAGGCGTTGATCTTTTAATATTTCTGTTAATGCAGCTTGTAATTCGGCTGCGGTCGGCTGGGGGGCTTGATCCCACCATTTGTCAATCTGCTCGTCGGGGGTTAAGGTGAAACCCAGCGCATCTGGGATCAATTTTTGAATGGCAAGGCTGGTATTCATATATGTATTTTGCATGTTATGCTCCTAAGCGATAAAGTGAGCCACTAAGGTGGCCATGATAAACAGTATGCGCGCTGCTCACGGGGCTTTTTTGATAAAACCAAAATGCTATGCGATCCCCCGCATTTAGCCGCGCCTGTTGATCCCATAAATGCTGTGAATAGCCCGTGCTGTAACCATTATTGTAAGCTAGGTTATTGGAACCATTGAGGATCGAGCTGTCATTGACCCTGATTGCCGTTTGGTGAAAATCATTGGCGTAGGTATATATGGAACAATTTAACGCATAGATTCCATCCTGCGGGATGATCACGGTGTGATTGCCATCAAAAGTAAAGCCGCCGCGATTTTCAACAATATTTTCAAAACATTGCAATTTGTTCCATGTGTTGCCTGGATAGGTTGAAGTGGTTCCCCATCCTCCATAAGACCCTATGCGCAAATAAGGGGGCTTGGTTACCGTATCAACCGCAAGATTGATTGCCGCGTCAAGTTCAGCTTTGGATGCAAGCAGCGCAGTTTCGCTGGTGATTCCTTGCACCATTAAATCCCACCCTGAAGCGGGCGGTGCGTGGTTGGTTTCAATAGCGGTAATTGCGACATAGGATGACCCGTCAAGCAGTACAACATCATCCGCATGATAGTCACGCGCAGGATCATAAACCCCGCACCAGTTAAATTTTATCTTTCCAAGATTAATGATTGACATATATTTACTCCTGATAAGTTGCTAGAAAATGACCATCTTGGTCGATTGAATATTCAATGCCCGCGATTGCAAAGGCGCAGGCCAGATAATTGCTAATGTCATAATTGCCAATGCCCGTATCCAGCAATAAATCGCTGTGATCGCGCCTTAACCCATAAAAGCACGGCTTTCCAGAAAGCGCGGAATTAGTTGCTATCGCTGCATATTTGGCGGCAATGTCTGCGGATGCTTGTGCGGCAATGCTGGAAGCTTGCGCCCGATCCTCTGCGCCAATTACCAAATCAGGATCATAAAGACTGTTGGTTAGGCGGTCCGCATTTTCGTTCCATTTCAAGGCGCGGTTTGGCTGCGGGGCGGGCAGTGCCAGCGGGGCGGCGTTAAAATCACTGGGCAGTTTCAAATAATTTTCCAACATCAGCGCATAATCTTGCTGGATCAAGGTTAAGCGATCCAGCGCTTGATTAAGCGTTAAGGCCTGAATTTGTCCGCCTTCAATGAACTTCGTATCTCGTAATGGTCGTGTTTGACGCCATATGACAAGCGCCGCATCAATCGGCGGCGGCGTTTCCAAGATAACCGTTGCGCCCGCAACCTTGCCAAGCGATTGCACCTGATATTCAGCGGTTTCAAGCATCTTGCCATTGATGCTGATATGGATATCCCGCGCTGCCAAGGTTAAAAAGGGAAAATCGAATTTTGTCTGGCTTGCATCTGTTTGTTCATAATGAATGATCGGTCTTATGTGATCATCAAGGGGTGGGGTGGTTTGTTCAGTCATTATTTTGCTCCATTTCCGCGCGCGCTTCGGCAATCAGTCTTGCAAGATCATACACATCATTTTGGGTGTTTTCTTCTTCTTGCAGCGCCCAATCACCCAGCTTTACAAGCTGCTGAACATGATTAAGGGCGGTGCGTGCCGCATTATGGCGGGCTTGTATTAATTTATGATCTTCTTCGTCCACTGCATTTAAAATCGCATGATAGGCATCCAGCGCATTTTGAAACATCATGGGCAGTTGCATTTTCACATTATTGCGGATTTCATTAATGTCTTGCACGGGCTTGATCTTAGATACGGATTTTTTAGGGGGGGTGGTGGGTTTTTTAACAGGTTTGGGGCGTGTTTCCTTTTGAACAGGTGTTTTCACATTCATAGATCCTTATGGGATAAGTGGTTAAAAAAAGCGGTTAAAGCCATTTTTTGAACCAAATAATTGTTCAAGTCGGCTGATTTTACGATCTTGCTTTAGCAAGGTTGGGCGGCTTTGATAGGCATAATGGTTGGTGATATTCGCTGCTTCTTCGTTATGGCTGCGGCTTAACCCATTTAATAAGGCGGCCGCCGATCCATCTTGAATGCCGCGCCCTTGCCCTGCCATGCGTGCAACCGCTGTTGCGCGGTCGCGTTTTTTTTGCTCCGCCTCGCGCTTCATTTTAAGGTCATATTGCCGTTTATTTTCCTGCGCTTGCAGTTTGGCTTGATTATGTGCGTGCCATTGCTGATCGCGCTGGCTGCGGCGTTGCAAAAGAGTGGTTGCAAGCGGGGTAACCATGGTTGCCATGATAAAGCTCCTTTTTGTTTGTTTTATGTTTTGCGTTCAAACGCCACGTAGGCTTTTACATCGCACTGGCGATGGCGCGCTTGTTTTATGTTTTGCGTTCAAACGCCACGCAGGCTTTTACATCGCACTGGCGATGGCGCGCAGTCGCGCTTGTTTTATGTTGTGCGTTCAAACGCCATATTTTTACACCATCGGGGCTTTTACGCCGAACTGGCGATGGCGCGCGGTTAAAAAAGCCCACAAGCGTGGGCCGCCGCTAATGCGGCGTAAGCCTGCGTGGCGCCTGAACGCCATCTAATTTATAAATTAACTTCTATCCATAAAGCGCAACTTGATTGGTTAGGGATAAAATGGTCATGGGCAGTGGGCGATCCGATCGCAGCCGCCACAAAGGCTGAAGCCCCTGCATGTTCCAACCAAGCGCACGCACGCTATGATCCCCTGAAAATTTCAACGGGGGCTGATCCAGATCATGGACATCGCTGGTTAAAAAGCTTAATGGGTGAAAGCCTTGCCCCGTATCCATCTCAAGATAAGCGCTATCTTGTAAGCGCAAAATCGCCTTTACCAGCCGCATGCGCTGTAATTGCGCTGGCGCTGCATTGCCTTCAACCGCAAAGGGAAGGGCTGCAACATGGCTTTCATAGGAAAGACCGACCGTGAAATTGCCTGATAAGGCTTGGGGCAGGGCGATTGCGCCATCCTTAACGCGATAATCCCCAATATAGCGACCATCATTGACCAGCTGCACGCATTGATTATCAAATAATTCAAGCCCTTGAAGCTGATCAATTGGCGTTTCATGGTGAAAGCTGCGTGCGCCATCTTGATAAAGCGTGCGATCCATTCGTTCAAGCGCAACCCCATTATCGCGCGCCACCAGCATATAAATTTGATCATGTAGAACGGCAATCGATAAATAGCGCCCTTGGGTTTTCTGGCTTGTCCAGCCAAAGACATTTTCAGACCGAAAAATCGTTAGAACAGCCAGGCTGCCATTTTCCAGCACCGCATATAAACGGCGATTAAGCTTGTCATAGGCTTGGTCAATCGGCGATGAATCCAGCATATCGGTTAAAACGCCCATATCGGTTGCCAAAAAGGCTTGATCGGCTTCGGTAAAAATAAATTCGCAAATGGTGCGGGTTGAATTGCCAGCCGTTCCGCGCGAAGCAAAAATCGTTCCCCCCTCAATATAGCAAGGCGCAACATGGGTGCCGCCCTTTGTGCCAGATCTGGTTTGCCGTGATAGGGTAAGATCGGCAGGGGTTAGCGGATTCCCCTCCATCGTCCATTCCGCGCCTGAAGTAAAAATTTGCAATTCATAGCCAGAAAAAAGGGCTTCAATAATATTCACCTGATCTGCCAGTAATGAAATTTCAATGCTTTCATCATCCAGCCCCTCGCCAAGGTCAAAATTAAAGAAATCAATCGATTTAGACCCCCAAATCCGATTGGGCAAATCGCGCGATCCACCAAAAAATAACCGTTCTTGATGAAAACAAACCGAATTTGGATAGCCATGCAGTGATGAAAAGGCAGGCTCTGCCCAATCTTCGGTGGCGTCGGTTGAAATTAAACTCTGGCGCGTGCTGGCGGTTGCGGTTTTGCCATTTGTAACAGTTTTAATGATAATCTCTTTGTTCGCAATCTTGAAATGCATCCCAATATGCGCGCTTACAAAGACATTTTGACTGGCGGTAAGTGTGATTGTGCCAGAAACCTTATTGGCTTTCAAGGTTACCCCATCAGCTGCAAATTTAAAGT
Organism: Alphaproteobacteria bacterium; assembly: GCA_045106055.1. Lineage (GTDB taxonomy): Bacteria > Pseudomonadota > Alphaproteobacteria > CBDDJK01 > CBDDJK01 > JBGCED01. Next base: position 12,513 of record JBGCED010000054.1, on the reverse strand, counting down.
AAGGCTGGTGCAGGCAATTATCCTTGTCATAAAAGGCAAGCGGGGCAATCGTCCAATCGGCTTCGCCGCGGCGCACGAGCTTTTGGGGCGGGTGATTGGGGTGAACCAACAGCAACATATCTGCGCTTTGGGTAAAGCGAATGCCCCCCAAATCCGATGCAGGAAACGGCGTTTTCTCAAGCGTTAAATGCAATTTGCCATCAAGGAAAATATCAAGCGCAAAATCGCGCAAGCACAAGATATAATTTTGATCCGAATTAAATTCAAAGGGAATGATGCGCGATTGTTCTGCGGTTTTTTCTTGCCCGTAATCATGCAAATGAAGCGATCCATTACGCCTTGAAATGCCGCCCGTTGCGTGAAGCAGCATATTATCCAATATGGCAGCCCCATTCACATATGCTTTTAAATCGCTGCGCCCATAAAGATTGCTGCCAATCACGCCCGCCGTAAAATTTGTTTTGCTTTGATGAAATTTTGGCATGGGCTATCCCCTTGCTTCAATCAAGGTGAAATCTTGAAAATTTTGCGGGGTGTCTTGGGTGGCATCAACCTGACGGGCTTGCCGCAATTCATAATCTGCAAGCTTCATCAGGGCTTCCATCCTGGATACGGATTCAACAATCGGCAGGCAAAATTCAGCCGCCAGCGCGGCAATTAAGGCTTGTGTGAAATAAGGCGGTAAATTGGTTTCCTTTGGCCGAAACACATAGGTCAAAATCACATGATCAGAATCGCAATGCAGGCGTTTTTCTAAAATGCGGTAATCAAGCCCATTGCTACGATCGCTGTTGCCCGCGCTTAATACCCTTAAAAAATCCTTGGGCAGTTGATAAGCATATTTATAATCGGTAATTGGGCGGCTGATTAAGCGAATAAGGGGGCGCTGCAAGGTTGCAAAGCTCCAGCCATAGGAAGAAAGCATCGAATCATATTTTGTGCCAAACAATAATTGCGCAACTTTTGCTTCTGCCTTAGGTTCGGATAAGGTATTAAGCGGCGCAGCACCAATTTTAATTAATGCGCGATTGACGATCTCTAGCTGGGTTAGTGACATGATTTGTGCCTTTTTATAAAATATGTTAAAGTAATAATTAGGGAGTTAAATATGCAAAAATATATAATGGTTTTGTCATTATGGATGCTTGCAGCATGCGCTGCCGACCATCAGGCAAGCGATAATGATCCGTTTCAGCTTGGCTATGTTGGGGCATTTCCATCCAAAATCAGAACCATCGGGTCATCAGATCAAACAACATCCACTTGCATTGGCAATCCAAGCAAAGCTGTATGTTTGGTGGAAACCATTATTGCATGCAATTTTCGCAATGATGTTGAGCCTTGCTTTATTGAGCCTGGAACAAACTTAAGCCATCGTTTTGCGGCACTTGAAAAACAAAAATTAGAAGATTTTTTGCTTGAATATAGAATTGAATCGATCACACAGCTAGCCCCCTTTCAAAAACAAGCAAGCAAGCGTTGCGATCAAGCATGTATCAAAGCGCAATCAATATGGTTTTCACAAAAGACAGTTGAGGCCGAATATCTTCATAACATTCCGCCCCATATTATTTCCGTCAATTACATGAAAGCAAAATTGGCTGATGGCAGCGATTTTATCATTGATTATTCTGTGTTTTATCATAAGGGCAAATGGCATATTGGAACTTCAACATTAAGAGTTGCCAATATGAATTTGGATTATGCTGCCGCCAAAGATGGAACAATGATCAAGGATCCATTTAAATTGGGCTATACAGGGGCATTTCCGTCAGCGGAGCGGTTTTTAAGCACGCCAGAATTTACAACATCAAACTGTATTGGCAAAGTTGATACACTTACTTGCTATGTTGAAACTCATATGGCGTGCTTTAGGCGTTTCGATCAAGAATCTTGCCAACCATTTGATTATGATGATACACAACCCGAGTATGATTTTTTCATTGACCATTATCGCATTGAGTTCATAGAACAAACTGCTCCTTTTGGTCAATATTTTACGAACTACCCTTATGTAGCAGAAGTTAAAAAAGGACTGATTCCGTTTTGGTTGGTTGCGATTAATTATCTTGATTCCGTGACTGAGTTTGGTAATCCTTATCTTGTTCATTATTGGATGATCTATACAGAAAAAGATGGCTGGATACTGGCGCATCGCAGCTATGAATTATAGGCGGGTAATCCCCCCTTTCTAAGGCGAAATATGCTTTATCTAGGAAAGGGAGGATGATGATAATTAGCAAATGTCCGCAAGCTTGGTAATGGTTACGCAGCTTAAAATATAGGGGGCATCAAAAAAGTTTTTGACCGTACCCAATCCGTAAGTTGCCTGATGCTCTTCACAAAAATGCTCAATCGCAAATTTATCTGTGCCATTTGACTGAATAAAGCTTTTGCCAGTGCTGTTGGTTAAAACCAAATCAACAGTCTTTGCCAATATGTTATTTTCAAGGCTGCCATTGCCAGCGATTTCGTTGCTGGATAGATTGCGCAATCTGCTAACATGCATATTAACGCCCATGGCAGGAACCCGCCATTCAATTAAATAATGTCCTTGTTTCAAGGTAAAGCCATTATCGGTAAGGTCAGATATTAATTCAAATGGGTCTTGAGTGGTATTTAGCGCGCGCTGATGCCATGTGCGGCTGGCAGTCGTTCCATTATTTAAATCTTTAATTCTTTCATCATAAAGCAGGGCCATTTGCACATTGGATGCGCTGTTTTGATTGATTTTCAAGCAGGATTCACCTGCGTTGATGTTGATTTGAACAGTTGCATTGTCGGTAGTATGTGTTGTTAATGTCATTTATGTAAATTCCAATCATAAGGGTTAGGTGAAAGTAAGAAAATAAAGTAAAAACAGTGGCAGCATCTTGTTTGCCCCGTTCATCAAGGATTGCCCTTAAAGGGTGAAGCCCGCAGCAAGGGAGAAACAAAGCCGCAGGCTTTTAAATCAAATAAGCATGTGCGCTTATCTGGATGATGAAGAGAATAAATAAACAAAGATGCTGCCACCGACCGTGGCGCAGCGGATAATTTGCAGCGGCAATCTGCATGACCCCAAAGGGCGTAATACGGGAAAAAAGAGGAAAAACCGTATATGCATTGCTTGCCACCACATCGCGCAGCCATGTTGGTTATTAATAGCGCATGCTTGCGCTGTTTAAAGTTAGCGTTCAAACGCCACGCAGGCTTTAAGCTCACATGGCGTGTGAGCTTAACAATAAGCGCGACTGCGCGCCACCGCTAATGCGGTGTAGCCTGCATGGCGTGTGAATGCGTAAAAAGGCTTAAAGCCCGCGACTGCGGGTCGCCAATAGTTTGGCGTAAGGCACGCGCCGTGTGAGCGTAAAAAATTACGCTGCACTGGCGAAAGGTTTAACCTCAACGGTGCTTTTTAACGATTCGCTAACCGCCAGCATTTGACAGCCAATCGCGTTTGCAATATCGCTGTTGACCAAAATCATATCGCCGCTACGCAGCGCATCGCTTGCCCCGCCAAAATAATTTTCTTCAAGCATGGTTGCCCCCGTATCAAGGCTTGCATAATGCCACAAGGTAAAGCCATTTGCATAGGAAATAACCGATAGGTTTTTAGATTGAAATGCCATAATTTAAACCTCCAAACATTTAAAAGAAACGATCCCTTTGGGATCAATCACGCCCGCCCCTTGGCTCATCATATGATTGATGAAATGGGCAGCGCGGTCGCCATGCCAAGTAACATCGGATTCAACATCCTTGCCGCTTGCATGACCAATCGCCGTTTTATGATACCAAAAACATTGTCTTGTGCCTTCATCATCATCAAGCGGCAAGCCTGAATGCGGCATCCATAAAGTGCCAAGCCAGCTTTTCGCCTGTGTCCCTTTCCAAGGCAGCGCATTATCGCCAACATAATCCGCATTGGAAAATTCGGGAATATCCAATAATTCGCCCCATTGTCGCCAGCCAATAATCGCATAACGCTGATTATCATCTGGTACATCTTGGGTGCCAAGCGTTTCAAAACCTTGCAGCAATTTTGCCTTGGTTAGCCCTTGGGCAGCATCGCCAATCGTTTCAATGTCGCTGTTATTTAACATCGCGTTAATGATTAGCTCGTCTGTTTTGCGGCCAAGCGCATAAGCGCCTGCGTTAATAATGGTTTGGCGTTCATCAATCTGCGCCTTGGTTTCATCAAGCGCATCCACCCAATCGCCCGCATAATAATCTTGCAAGAAAATTTCAACGGGTTCATGGTCGATATTCATCACGGGAACTTTGCCGTGACGCGCCTTGGTTGAAGCTGCGCCCTTGCCAACTTTTTGAAAAGTGGTGGATGCGCCAATAATGTTGTTTTTACTGCGCACCGTATTGCGCAATTTTGAACCCATGCGTTGATAGGCTTCATGCACTTCGCTTTGAAAATGCTTGGTAAAAGATCGTGGCATTGAAGTTGACATTGTGTCTCCTTAAATTTTGAAAAAGGAATGAAAATAAAAATGCCGCAAAGCTTAACAGCAATGCGGCATAATTAAGAAGAGAGGTAAAATATGCTTAACAAATCGTTAAAGCAAATAAACAAAGAACAAATTGCGTAAAAATTGACACAACTATCCCGTGCTCGCAGTTTGTTATATAGAACAAAAGAACAAAAAGCAAGCGATTTTTTCATTAAAACGAAAAAATATGCGTTTCATATAAAGGAAAGCGCATAAATAGATACAAAGAAAGAACATAAAAGATTTTATGCAAGCCTTTGCTGCACAGATACCCCGCATTTATGAGCTTCTTTAGCGCGCTTGGTTGATAAAGCGGGTGATTGCGTCGTGATCTTTTATCCCTGGGGCGCGTTCGACCCCCGAAGCGCAATCAATTAATTTTGCGCCTGTTTTTTGAATGGCAATTTGGACATTATCAGGATTAAGCCCGCCAGCCAAAAACCATGAAATGGGGTAAAGTGGGCGTGATTTACGGCTGGCATCGATTTGTGCTTTTTCCAAAATATTCCAATCAAATGACACCGCGTTTCCGCCAGGAACGACAGCATTTGCTGGGGGTTTTGCATCTAGCAGCAAATAATCCACGATGTCTTGATAGATAAAGCCGGTTTTAAGATCATCTGGCGTTGCAACGGGGATCGCCTTGATGATTGGCTTTTGATAGCGATTGCGAATATCAGCAACCCGCGCGGGGGATTCATCGCCATGCAGCTGAATAAGGTCAAGCTGGGCGCGTCCGATATATTCATCCAACATATCATTGGCGGGATCAACAAATAGACCCACCCGCTTTGGATGCTGATTGACGCCAGCGGGCTTGAGCTGGTGGGCTGAACTTTGGGCATTCTCCCCAATAGAATGGGTCAGGCTGGCGGCGATATCCGCCGTTATAAACCGCTTGGAACGCGGGACAAACACAAAGCCAAGAAAGCTTGCGCCCGCCGCAAGCGCAGCTTCTGCGTCGTTAAGATTGGTTAATCCGCATATTTTAACGCCGTGCATCATTAAACCCGATCATCGCGCCCTATTTTGTTTTTAAACCGAAATGCGCCAAGCTTTCTAGGAATCCTGCAGTTGGCGGCGCAGTAAAGCGCATTCCCGCGCTGATTAGCCCAAGCGATGCTGGAATGGTAAGCTGATGGGCGTGAAGATGCAGCTTTGCCAAATTATCGCTTGCACCTGTATTTGGTTCGCCATAAGGATCATCGCCATAAAAATCCCCGTGATAAGCATTATGGTCAAATGATTCTTCTTCTAATTGTGCGGATTTTCCGCCATATTTAAAATCACCCAGCAACGGATGATCAATCGCCGCCATATGCACCCTTAATTGATGTGTGCGGCCAGTGCGCGGATAAAGCGCGACCAGACTCAATCTTTTGCCCGCATAATCCAATATCTCATAATCAGTATGCGCATATTGACCATGTTCATCATCAACGCGCATTTTCTCAACGCCGTAATTATCGGCTAATTTGGCAATCCTTAGCTGAATTGTGCCTTGCTTTAAATGCGGGACACCGATGCAAATCGCCCAATATTGCTTTTCAAATTCACGGGTGCGAAAAGCGCTTGCGCATTGCCGTGCAACCTGCTGGGATTTGGCAATTAGCAAAATGCCGCTGGTATCCTTATCCAAACGATGAACCAAGCAGCCCTTTTGACCAGGCTGATAATGACGCGATTGCTCAATCAATGCAGGCAAAGCCCCATCAATATGCCGCTTCAGATTTGTTCCCCCTTGCACGGCAAGCCCTTGCGGTTTGTTAAGCACGATAATTTCAGGGTCATCATATAAAATGGCTGATTTTAAATCTTGTGCCAGCGCATAATCCACTTTGCGCGGTTTATAAGAAACCGTTTTGGCGGCTTGCTGCTGCGGGGTTGGATTGATTGGCGGCAATTTCACAATCTGCCCCACGCTTAGACGCTGATTAGCCGTTGCTTTTTGAAGGTCCACCCGAATTTCCCCCTTGCGCAGTGCCTTTTGCAGCCGCGATAAAGGAATGTCAGGATAATGTGTTTTTAATAAGCGATCCAAGCGGGAATTATCTTGATCTTGGGTAACTTGATGCTGCGTGATTTTGGAGAGGGACATTTTAAAAACTTCAAAAATAATTAAGAATAAGCCTTAAACCGCTTTGACATATATCTTATATTGGTTTTACTGTCCATTCTTTAATATGGGCTTGATTTTTAAAGCAAACCATCGCTATAATCATAATTTATATGGTTATGGCAATAGATATGGGTGAATTTTATGGAAGGCTTTGATGTTTAAAGAAAGTTTAATGGGCAATTCAAATAATCATAATGGTCAAGATCATAAAGGGCAAGATCATAACGGGCAGGGGCAAGATGGCAGCAGCGGTGATGGTGATGGCGGTGATTATCAAGCGGGTGTCATTGCAAGGATTAAACCCGCATCAACAAAGCCGCCGCTTTATAAAGTGCTAATGCTGAATGATGATTATACGCCAATGGATTTTGTAATCCACGCGCTGCAAAGCTGCTTTAATAAGCCCGAGGAAGAGGCGCATGCGATTATGCTTTCCGTTCATCAAAATGGCATGGGGCTTTGCGGGCTGTTCACCAAAGATATTGCAGAGACAAAAACGCAATTGGTGATTGACTTGGCGCGCGCACATGGGCATCCTTTAATGTGTCAAATTGAACGGGAATAGCAAATAATAAGCATTCATTAGGAAAATAGAAAAGTCATTATCATGTTTTCAAAAGCACTTCACACAACTGTTATGCGCGCGGTTAGCCTTTCAAAAATTCGCGGGCATGAATTTACAACGCTTGAGCATTTGCTGCTTTCTTTATTAGAAGATAAGGATGCGTCCAAAGTATTTGATGCCACGCAAATTAATGTGGATCGATTGCGCGAGGATTTAGAACAGTTTTTAGAGCTTGATCTAACCCATATGCTGGGCAGCCATAATGTTGATCCAAAGCCAACGGCAGGATTGCAGCGGGTGCTGCGCCGCGCAGCCGTTCATATGCAACATGCAGGGCGCGACGAGGTAACGGGGGCAAATGTGCTGGTTGCACTTTATGCTGAACGCGATAGCTATGCCATTTATTTTCTGCAATTACAGGAAATGACGCGGCTGGATGTGGTGAATTTCATTGCCCATGGCATTACCAAAGGCGATTCTGGTAATAAGAATCATACGCCAAGCGCAAAGATGGATGACCATGAGATGCCAGATTTTGACCATATTGAGTCAAACAACAAAGACAATTCTGATGCCGATTCTGGTTCTGATCATAAAGAGTCTGCCCGTGATTTGGGCGATGATAGCCCACTTGGTCAATATTGCGTGAATTTAAATGAAAAAGCATATTTGGGTCAAATTGATCCCTTGATCGGACGCGCACAAGAGGTTGAACGGGTGATACAGGTGCTGTGCCGCCGCACCAAAAATAATCCCTTATTGGTTGGTGATCCAGGGGTTGGCAAAACCGCAATCGCCGAAGGGCTTGCCTTGCGCATTGAAGAACAAGATGTGCCATCTGTTTTAAATGATGCCGTCATTTATTCACTTGATTTGGGCGCATTATTGGCTGGCACGCGCTATCGCGGGGATTTTGAAGAACGGGTTAAGAAAGTCTTGAAAGAGCTTTCAACCGTACCCGATTCCATCCTATTTATTGATGAAATTCATACTTTGGTGGGTGCAGGATCAACCACGGGCGGGGCAATGGATGCCAGCAATTTGCTAAAGCCCGCCTTGGCAACAGGCGATCTGCGCTGCTTTGGATCAACCACTTACAAGGAGTTTCGCAATCATTTTGATAAGGATCGCGCCCTTACCCGCAGGTTTCAAAAAATTGATGTGGCTGAGCCTTCCATCAGTGATACTTTAAAAATCTTAAATGGTTTAAAAACACATTACGAGGATTTTCATTATGTGCGCTATACCGCAGATGCGCTTAAAAGCGCGGTTGAATTATCGGCGCGCTATATTAATGATCGTAAACTGCCCGATAAAGCAATTGATGTGATTGATGAGGTTGGGGCGGCCCAGCAGCTGCTTTCAAAACGCAAACGCCGTAAGGTAATTGGTGTTCCTGACATTGAAAAAGTGGTGGCGCGCATTGCGCGTATCCCGCCAAAACATGTCAGCCGCGATGATCGCACCCAGCTTGCGCAGCTTTCGGATAGTTTAAAAACGCTTGTCTTTGGTCAGGATGCCGCGATTGAAGCCTTATCATCATCTATTAAATTATCGCGGGCGGGTCTGCGCGATGGGGAAAAGCCCATTGGCTCTTATTTATTTTCAGGACCAACAGGGGTTGGCAAGACCGAGGTTGCGCGCCAGCTGGCAACCCAAATGGGGCTTGAATTAAAACGCTTTGACATGTCTGAATATATGGAGCGCCATTCTGTATCGCGCTTAATTGGCGCACCGCCCGGCTATGTTGGCTATGATGAAGGCGGGCTGCTAACAGAAGCGATTGACCAATATCCCCATTGTGTTTTGCTGTTGGATGAAATTGAAAAAGCGCATCCTGATGTTTATAATCTGCTATTACAAATTATGGATTATGGAAAATTAACCGACAATAATGGCAAAACGGTTAATTTTCAAAATGTCATTTTGATCTTAACCACCAATGCAGGGGCTTCTGAATTATCAAAGCCCGCGCTTGGTTTTGAACGCGCCGCGCGAACGGGCGAAGATAATGAAGCGATTGAGCGCACCTTCACCCCAGAATTTCGCAATCGGCTGGATGCAATCATTGGTTTTGCGCCGCTTTCCACTGAAGTCATTGCGCAAATTGTGGATAAATTCGTCTTTCAGCTGGAAGCACAGCTTGGGTCGCAAGATGTCACCATCACGCTTAGCGCTGCTGCGCGTTCTTATTTGGGCAAGAAAGGCTATGATCCAAATTTTGGCGCGCGTCCGCTTGGGCGGTTGGTTCAAAACGAGATTAAGCAGCCGCTTGCCGATGCCATCCTGTTTGGTGATTTGGTAAATGGCGGCTTGGTTAAAATTGGGTTTAATGCAAAGCAGCAAGCCTTGACCTTTGCCTATGAACCCAATCCGCCCAAAGCTGCACCAAAGCCAAAGCCAAAATCGGGATCAAAAATGATAAAATCAGTGCGCGGAAAGCCCGCTGCCACCGCCCGCCGATAAGCAAAATTGCTGATTATCATCACGAAGCAGCAGCGAGGAACGGTTGCATCATGCCAGCAACCAAAATTGACATCTTTTAAGCATAAATATTTAGAACCATTATTATATTGCTTTTAAAACTAGAACATAATAACTTTAAACAGCTTTAAAATATTCAACATATTTGAATTTCATGATGATTGTGAGGGTGTCAATGCAAGATAGCGCATTAAAACAACGGCTAGAAGAAAATGTAAATGGTGGCGGCTTGCTATTTTGTGGCTCTGGTTTTTCTTCAGATTGTTTGAATTTTGATGCCGAAGAGCTTGGCACAAGCGAACCCCTTCTGACGCACCTTAATGGTGTTCTAAAATATGATTGCCGCGATCTTAGCGAGGCAGCTAGTATTTATTGGCAAGAACATGGTTCTAACGCGCTTATGAATTTATTAAAAGAAAAATATAAAGCCGCACAATATTCTATTGAAGTACAAAACATTCTTAAATATAGCTGGTTTAAAATTTATACTACCAATTACGATAATGTAATCAGTCGCGCATTAAGTGACTTGCCGAAGAAACATGAAGTAATTAATAATAGTGATGGCGATAAAAAGCTTTTGAAGTTATCATCTAAAATATTACCAATTATTCATTTACATGGTGCTGTGGACAGATGGGATGATTTGATTGCCTTTGAAAAAAGCTGCATATTAAGCCATGAAAGCTATGTGAAGATTACATCAGATTTCAAGTGGGGAGAGACATTAAGGGAAGATTTAGCGAGGGCTAAATTTGTTGTTTTTATTGGTTTCTCCAATTCAGATTTACACCTTGCAAGCTCTATTAACTCTGTTGCACATTTACGCAACAAGGCATATTTTATAAATAGCCCCAATTCAGGCAATGATCGCGGCCTGCTGATCAAGCAAGGTCGTTATGGTGAGATTTTGAATATTGGCTTGGCGGGCTTTTCACCAATGATCAATCAAGCCTTAACCAAAGCACGCCCTAACAACATCACTTTATGCAATTTTAAGTGGTATGAAACGCTGCCTGAGGCAAGCGAGACCGAGGCTACTGTCCAACAACAAGAAACCTTGCTGCATTTGGGAAAAGTGGATGCTTCTTGCTATTATAGAGATATTCTAAACGAATCAATGAGCTATCGGGTAAAAAGAAGTGTTACCCAAGATATTATGGATGCGCTGCTAAGCGCTGACAAAGGCTCTGATGAGGGTTCTGTCGTCATGATTACTGGGGGGATATGCTCTGGAAAAACGCTTCTTCTGGAAGAGTGTATGTTTCGCTTGATGATGGCTGGTCACAAAGTATTAAGGCTTGTTGGGAAATATAATAATCTAGCCGAAGAAATTGCTTTAATCGCGCGCAATTACGAGAATATTTATATTGCAATAGATGATTGCTTTGCCATATCAACTTATCTTCGGGATTTAATTAAATTATCCGAAGGAAAAAACATTAAATTCATTTTGGCGAGCAGAAGACTTGCGCTTGATGCCGAACCTGGAATTGAAGCACTCCTATCAATAGTTTTTGATATAAATATGCTTTCAGAAAATGAAGCTGTCGCAATGGAGCAATATATCGAAAGGGTTGGCGGAAAGAAGCTCCCTGATAGTTTGAGGAAAACCAATTTGAGTATGGCAGGGGTTTTATTGCAACATTTTAAATCTGATTTGGTTCGAAATAGATTTAAAGCTGAGTTGGATCGTTTTAAAGCGTCTTCGCCAAAATCTATCAGGTTGTTAATCATTGCATTCCACCTAAAATATGTTGGCGCTACGGCAAGTGAAACCGTGATGAGCGAGTTATTGGAGGCGGATGCCGTTGATATATTAGAAAAAGTTGAAAGCTATCAAGAGTTTATATCATATGACAGCGAAATCAACCATTTTCATGTATTGCAGGGAGTTTATGCACAGCATGTGTTACAAGGAATGTTTAAGCCTGATGAAATCATAGAGACAATTAGCGATGCTGTATTGCATATAGCAAAAGGAAATTTAAAAAGAAAACCCGCTTATCAGCATATTTTCAAGCAATTCATGCGCTATACCCAGTTGCAAGGCGTTGTAACAGATTCAAAAAGTCAAAATAGTTTTTTTGATCGTCTATCGCGTTCACCAAGCTGTAGAAATCATATATTATTTTGGTTGCAATGGTCTATGGCAATGAAAGATCAAGCGGATTATATAAAAGCAAGAATATACTTAGATAAGGCATATGAAAAAGCAAGTCGCTTGCACCAATATAATACCCATCAATTGGATGATCAAAGCGCACAATTATTCCTTGCGGCAACCCCAGAAACTGCAAATTCAAGGGAGTTGTATCATGACTTTGAAAATGCTTATAAAGCATTGCACACATCCAATATGGCAACATCATTCAACAATTTGCGACATCGAACAATCAATGCATTTAGCACATTTATTATAGAATGGCAAAATGAGATCAAGCTTCCTGAGGCAAAGAAAATACAAGTTAAATTACATGACTTGTTGAAGTTGATGCGGAATTATCGCGCTCAAATTAAAGCAGATTTTTATCTGAAACAAACAGACCAAGTCATTTCTGAATTAGAAAACGCAATAAATATATGCGCCCAAATTTCAGATGATTAAATCAAAAAAATATATATTGTTCGTTTTATCCCCCTATATTAGCGTACGCTTGAAATATGTGAAAAAACGCTTGGTGCGGATCATCTCACCACGCAAACCATTGCCAATATTTTTGAATCTTTGCATGAGCGATGAACTGATAAGGGGCTTGCGTTGAGATTAAAAATACTTCATAGATTTAGGTGTTTTTTAGATCATTCTTTGAAGGGAACAATCATATCATGTTACATCATGGCTATTTGGCGTTAAAAAT
>JBGCED010000053.1:0-9271 GCA_045106055.1 Alphaproteobacteria bacterium | reverse complement strand
AGCGAGCGCAAGCCAAGCATATTGTTGCCAGCCTGAAGTTCGGTTGGATTGATAGAATCCGAATATGATCATAGAGATTGCCAAAACAATCAGCGCCTTCTTCCAAATGATGCCCTGTTCGATCGCGGGGAAAAGCCCTATCGTGCTGGGATCTTGATTGGTAAACAGCCAGAATAAAAAGCCGAATAAAATGGGATAGAGGACTGCCAATCTAAGGCTAAAATCAAAGCCATTGGCAGAAAAATAATCGCGCCATTTCTCAGGTTTTTTTTCAGAATCAAATTTTTGATTTACCCAATTAAGAATATTACCAAGATGATAGGGATATGCTGCAAATCTGCCCCAACGGGTTTTCGCGCGCCGTTCAACCGTTGCTTCAAACCCATCATGAATTTTTTTGCGACTATCTGGATCGTTAAGCTGTTCCCTGATTTCTTTTTGTTTAAGATAAGTCCAAGGGATAATTATAGCCACCAAAGCTACTAAAATAGCAAGTAAATTATAATGCGGTCCTTCTAACATTTCACCCTCAAATTCACCCTCAAAATTTGCGACTTAAACAAGGATGCGGTTTTTTTAATCCGAATTACAAGGGTTCAACCATTCCTGCATCTGCGCTGTTTTCGCCTTTGGGGCGGGGGGCTTCAAGCGTTACCCCATTGACAATCAAATAAATATGTTCGGCAATATTGGTTACCAAATCGCCCATCCGTTCAATGTTTTTTGCAATAAACAATAAATGGGTGCATTCTGTAATCGTGCGCGGGCTTTCCATCATATAGGTCAATAATTCACGAAACAGGCTGCTATGCATATCATCAACGCTTGCGTCCCTGCGCCATACATCCATCGCCAATTCAACATCCAAGCTTGTATATGCCGTTAGGATATTGCGGATCATCTCCATCACCGCTTCTGCCATGCGGGCAATGGTATGCCTTGCCTCAATCATATTATTTGCATCGGTCACATGCTGGCTGCGCTTGCAAATATTGCGAATATAATCGCCCACGCGCTCAATATCGCCCGCCGTTTTAATGGAACAGACAATCATCCGCAAATCGGTTGCCATGGGCTGGCGTTTGGCAATCATTTGAATCGCAAGCGCGTTAATTTCATCCTCAATCTTGTCAATCGCGCTGTCTTTTGCGGCAATTTCCATCAAGCCCTCATAATCATTTTTTGAAATCGCATCAATCGCAGCAGCAAGCTGATTTTCTGCCAATCCGCCCATTTGCAAGATTAAGCCTTTTAACTGCTCCAGCTCTTGATCAAATGACCGGACAATATGTTCATTATTCATAATGGTTAAGCTCCCTATTTATAATATTTACCGCATTTGTTTTATCGCGCTCACACGCCGCGCGGGCTTTCGCCAAACGATTGGCGACCCGCAGTCGCGGGCTTTTAACCATAACGCGCGCTGGCGGGCTTTTAACCATAACGCCCAGAAATATAAGCTTCCGTTTGCGGGTTGGATGGATGGGTGAAAATTTTATTTGTATCCCCCCATTCTACCAAATCCCCCAAATGAAAAAATGCCGTAAATTGCGATACCCGCGATGCTTGCTGCATGGAATGGGTCACGATGATAATGGTAATCGTATTTTTTAATTCGTCAATCAATTCTTCAATTTTTGCGGTTGCAATCGGATCAAGCGCCGAACAAGGCTCATCCATTAAAATCACCGAAGGTTCAACCGCAATCGCGCGCGCAATACATAAACGCTGCTGCTGCCCGCCAGAAAGCGATGTGCCTGAATCTTGCAAGCGGTCCTTTACCTCGTCCCACAGCCCCGCACGGCGCAAGCTTTTTTCAACCAGCTGATCAAGATCTTGGCGGCTTTGGGTTAAATGGTGAATGCGCGGGCCATAAGCCACATTATCATAAATTGATTTTGGGAACGGGTTGGGCTTTTGAAACACCATGCCCACCCGTGCGCGCAAATGCACCACATCCAGCTTGGGATCATAGATATTGCGCCCATCCAGCAAAATCTCGCCCTCAACCCTGCAGCCATCAATAATATCATTCATGCGGTTAATCGAGCGCAGGAAAGTTGATTTTCCGCAGCCAGACGGCCCAATGAACGAAGTGACCTGATGTTCTGGAATCACCACCGATACATTTTTCAGCGCTTGTTTTTCGCCATAAAAAACATTGACGGATTTTGCCTCAATTTTATAATTTTGTTGATTTTCAGTCATAATGATCCTTATTCTATTACCACCGCACTTCATATTTTTTGCGTAAAATAATGGCAATAATATTCATGCTAATCAAAAAAGCCAATAAGACCAGAATGCCCGCCGCCGTCTTCATCGCAAAAGCACGCTCTGGACTGTCTGCCCATAAGAAAATCTGCACGGGCAGCACCGTTGCCTTATCGGTAAAGCTGGTTGGAACATCCACCACAAAGGCAACCATGCCAATCATCAATAAGGGCGCAGTTTCACCAAGCGCGCGCGCCATGCCAATAATGCCGCCCGTCAGCATGCCAGGCATGGCAAGCGGCAGCGCATGGTGAAATACCGCTTGCAAGCGGCTTGCGCCAATCCCGTATGCGGCTTCCATAATGGATGGCGGCACCGCCTTTAACGCTGCGCGGCTTGCCACAATCACGGTCGGCAGCGTCATAATGGCAAGCACCGTCCCCCCCACCAGCGGAGAGGCAACGGGCATGCCCAAAAAATTAATGAAAACAGCAAGCCCCAGCAAACCAAATACGATTGAGGGCACGGCTGCTAAATTATTGATATTCACCTCGATAATGGTGTGAATCGCGTTTTTGCGGGCAAACATTTCCAGATAAATCGAGGATAGAATGCCAAAGCTAAAGGAAAGCACAAAACACACGATCAGGGTGAAAAATGACCCCGCCATTGCGCCCAATATGCCCGCAAGTTCAGGTTCGCGGGAATCGCCGCTGGTGAAAAAGGCGGTATTTAATTCGGATTTAATCCGCTCTTGCTGGTATAATTGATCAATCCACCCAAATTCAAGATCGGATACTCTGCGTTCAATTTCAGGCAATGCGCGATCAACCTCGCCCTTTAGCGCAAGGTCAATTTCATCCGATGCCAAAATCCATAATGAAGTTTTTGTGCCGATCAGCTGTGGGTTTTCAAGGACGGCATCGCGCAAAATATAAGGAACATCGGTGGTTGCAATGCCATAAAGCGCTTTTTTCTGTTTTCGGCTTTTGGCATCTGGAAAGGCCGCGCGCATAGATTGTTTGTAAATCCCCAAATAATTTGCGGCGGCTAAGGTTTCAAGATCGCGCGTGCCATCAGGATCAATCACTTCAGAATCAAAATAAATGTCTAGTTTCACGCTATATTGGTTAAATGCCCCGATGGCGCTCAAGCTGATATTGCTTAACAGAAAAATCAAAAAGCCAAGCGCAACCGCAATCGCCGCAATGCCATAAAGCTTGAATCTTTTTTCAACGCGTTTGCGCTTAATCAAAGTCTTTTGAATATGCTTATTGATGTTGGCTTGATCAATCATATTGTTCACGGTATTTTTTGACCAAATAAAGGGCAATCATATTTAAAACCAAGGTAATGAAGAATAATAAAAGCCCCAGCGCAAAGGCGGATAAGGTTTTTGCACTGTCAAATTCCTGATCCCCTGTTAATAGGGCGACAATTTGAACCGTAACCGTGGTAACGGCTTCAAATGGATTTGCGGTTAAATTTGCACTAAGCCCTGCTGCCATCACGACGATCATGGTTTCCCCAATCGCACGCGAGGTTGCAAGCAACAGTCCCCCCGCAATTCCAGGCAAAGCCGCAGGCAATACAATTTGCTTGATGGATTCAGACTTGGTCGCGCCCAGCCCCAGCCCCCCTTCGCGCAGCGCACGCGGCACAGCGGTAATAATATCATCAGAAATAGAGGATATAAGCGGGATGATCATAATCCCCATCACCAGTCCTGCTGCAAGCGCGCTTTCAGATGAAATATCAATGCCAAAGCGATCCCCTGATTGCTTTAACATCGGGGCAACCACGATCGCAGCAAAAAAGCCATACACAACAGTTGGCACGCCTGACAAAATCTCCAGCATGGGTTTGATAAGATCGCGCACTTTGCGCGGGGCATATTCCGCCAAATAAATCGCAGTCATCAGCCCAATCGGCGTTGCAATGGTCATCGCAATGACGGTAATTAATAAAGTGCCAGAGATTAGAGGAATCGCACCAAAGCTGCCAGAAGACCCTGCCTGATCAGCGCGCATCGCAGTTTGCGGTGACCATTCCAGCCCAAATACAAAATCAAAGAAATTAACCAAATCAAAGAAGCGCAGCGATTCAAAGATCAGCGACAGCACAATCCCAATCGTGGTTAAGATCGCAACGCCCGAACATGCGAATAAAATCGCAATGACCAACCGCTCAAGGGCAAGGGATAAAGGGGATCGGGCCTTTATATTCATAAAGATTTAGCTCCAAAAAATTGGCAAACAATCCTTGTTTAAATCACTGCCCCAGATTGGACAAGCCATTAATCGACTCGCTCCAAGCGCGGCGTTCGTCATCAGGCAGTGGAATAAGCCCTTTATCCACCGCATAGCCATCTTCGCCCCATGTTGATTCGGCGGTAAATTCAGCTAAAAATTCCTCAATGCCTGGGATAATGCCAATATGCGCTTTTTTAACATAGAAATAGAGTGAACGCGATACGGGATAATCGCCAGCGGAAATATTCTCAAAGCTGGATTCCGTGCCTTCAATCGCATTTCCCTGCACAATATTTTCATTCTGTTCCAAGAAGCTATAGCCAAAAATTCCCAGCGTTTCAGGATCAGCATTTAGCTTTTGAATGATTAAATTATCATTTTCCCCCGCTTGAATATATCGTCCATCTTCACGCATTTCATGGCAAGTGGGCTTGCGTAAATTTTCAGGCACTTGCTCAATGCCCAGCATTTGCGCACAGCCATAATCCATCACCAATTCCACGAACGCATCCCTTGTGCCAGATGTTGGCGGCGGCCCCAGCACCCGTATTTCCAATGCAGGCAGGGCTGGATTAATTTCATTCCACGCATGATAGGGGTTTGGCACAAGCTGCCCATCTTGATCTGGGATATTTTTTGCAAGCGCCATGAAAAGTTCTTTGCGGGTAAAATCCATCGGCTCGGCTTTTCTGGAATTGGCAATCACAATGCCATCATAACCGATCTTTGCTTCAATAATCTCGTCAATGCCAGCCTTGGCGCAATTTTCAATTTCCGAAGGCTTTATTTGCCGTGATGCGTTGGTGATGTCAGGATAATCTTCGCCAATGCCGCTGCAAAAGCGTTTTAATCCGCCGCCAGAGCCGGTGCTTTCAACCACGGGCGTTGGAAAACCCGTTTTTTTGCCAAAATTTTCGGCAACGGTTGTGGAAAAGGGAAAAACCGTGGATGATCCCACAATCCAAATGCCATCACGGGCATTTGCGTGATTATCCGCCATCATCGCCCCCATCATGCAAATCCCAATCCCCGCAGCAATGGCTCTATTTTTTGTAAACATTATGCTATATCCATTCCTGTTTTATCGGTTGGGTTTTGCTGTTTTGAGCTTTGCCGTTTTGGGGTTGTGCATCAACGCATTTAAGGGTGTGCATCAACGCATTTATAGGGCTTCTACCGATTCTGCTTGGCGGCCTTTTGGCCCCATTTTCGCAGATACGCGAAGCCTTGCATCAGGCGCAACCTCGTAAAAGCCAGCCGCTTGCATGATTCGCCCTGGCAGGAATATATCCTCTCCGCCTTGATCCGATTGCAAAAAGCCATAGCCTTTGGCGGCATTATAAAATTTCACCGTGCCTTCAACGGTTTCGCTGGGCCCTGTTAATTCTTCGTGATGGGATGCACCGCCTGAACCGCGCGGCGAATCATGTTCAAACCGCCTTGCGCCCGCGCCCGATGCCTCGCCCGTTGAAGGATCAATATGATGAATGGTTGCTACAATTAAGCCGCGCTGCCCTTTTGCCAAATCACAAATAATGGTTGTTCCAGGCTGCAAATCATGGATGGGCGTGTCTTTTACCAAGGTTGCATGCAAAAACGCATCCTTATCTTCGCCATCAAACTGTACAAAGCCAAATCCTTTTGACTGATTAAACCATTTTAACTGACCAGTGACCTGCTCTTGATAGATTGCAGGGGGTAATTGTGCATTCATAGCGCTGTAAACTCCTAAAAAATACTAAAACATTTCATTGCTTCAACATATATATTCAGCTTTCTAAATTTCAATCTTTTTTAATGATTGGCTTTTTTAATGATTGGCAGTTAAGAAAACTGAAATATAACAGCCCGCACCCTAGCAGAACTTGCCTTTCATTCAAGAATAAAATTGCGTCCCCGTTTAAAAAAGCTGGTAAAAAAGCTGGCAGATTGTTTTTTTTTATGATAGGGGCTGTTTATATGTGATGAATTGCAAGGGGAAAACTTTTAATAATGATTTAAAGCTTCTTGCCATCATCTTATAAATTGCATTATAATTATCAACCGTTATTTCGCATGATTAAATCGGTTTCATTTTAAGAATGCGTTTATTTCAACCTTCAAAAACAGTTTAAGGATTATTTAATATGAGCACTAATCGCGAAGAAGTTACCGAAAAAGTTAAAAGCATCGTCATTGAACATCTTGGTGTGGATGAAGATAAAGTTACAGAAGGCGCAAGCTTTATTGACGATCTTGACGCTGACAGCCTTGATACGGTCGAGCTTGTCATGGCGTTTGAAGAGGCTTTTTCCTGCGATATTCCAGATGATGCAGCCGAAAAAATCAACACCGTCAAGGATGCCATTGATTTTATTGTTGAGAATAGCTAAATAATCTAGCAAGAAAACACCCTTAGACGCTGGGCGGATAATTGGGCGCTGGGCGGATAAGGTGAGGTGACTTGATTTGCGGTCAAACTTTAATTTAAAGCTTGGCCGCAAATAATCTAACCGATTAAAAAAACTTGGTGCATAGCTGGGATAAAAAGCAGATGGAACTAAGAAATGTCGTTGTTACGGGATGCGGGATTGTCTCTCCGCTAGGGGTGGGGGCTGATTATGTCTGGAAGCGTTTGGTTGAAGGTCATTCAGGCATTAACCAAATCCACGGATTTGAAATAGATGATCTGCCTGCAAAAATTGCGGGTCAAATTCCCCTTGGTGATACTGCGCTTGGCAAGTTTAATGTCGATGATTGGGTCGATAAAAAAGAACAGCGCAAGATGGAACCCTTTATCCAATATGCGATGGCAGCAGCCGATATGGCGATTGCCGATTCTGGCTATGAAGCGTTAAGCGACGAACAAAAAGAGCGCACAGGCGTTTTAATCGGTTCGGGCATTGGCGGGCTGGATGGCATCACCCAAGGCGGATATACAATCGCGGAAAAGGGTGTTAAGCGGCTGTCTCCGTTTTTTATTCCTTCCAATTTGATTAATTTGGCTTCTGGCTTTGTATCGATCAAACATGGCTATCAAGGGCCAAATCATGCGGTTGTGACGGCATGCGCCACAGGCACACATGCAATTGGCGATGCGGCAAGATTAATTGCGCTTGGCGATGCGGATGCGATGATTGCAGGCGGCGCAGAAGCTGCGGTTTGCCGCATTGGGATGGCAGGCTTTTGTGCAGCGCGCGCGCTATCAACGGGCTATAATGATGATCCTGAAGCTGGATCACGCCCATGGGACAAGGGCCGGGATGGCTTTGTAATGGGCGAAGGTGCGGGGATCGTGATGCTTGAAGAAGAACAAGCAGCAATAAAGCGCGGTGCGCGGATTTATGCGCGGGTAAGCGGTTATGGCATGTCGGGGGATGCGTATCATTTAACCGCCCCCGCCGAAGATGGCAATGGCGGTTATCGCGCGATGAAAGCGGCACTTCGAAATGCACAAATGAATGCAGATCACATTGATTATATCAATGCGCATGGCACATCCACCCCACTTGGTGACGAGATTGAGGCGGGGGCGATTCGCCGCTTGCTTGGCGATCACGCCACAAAAATTGCCATTTCTTCTACAAAATCATCAATCGGGCATTTGCTGGGGGCTGCGGGCGCGGTTGAGGCGATTTTTTCCGTGATGGCAATCAAACACCAAACAGCACCGCCCACTTTAAACTTGAATGATGTCGCTTCATCTTGCGCTGATTTAAATTTGGTGCCGCTAACCGCGCAGCAGCGCGGCATTAAAACGGTGCTGTCAAACAGCTTTGGATTTGGCGGCACGAATGCCTGCTTGGTCTTTACCCAGCATTCAGCTTAAGCCTGCATTTTGTGTGAATTTATGATTCGCTTTTTAAATCAGGGTTCAGCAAAACACGCCCCGCCACATAAAGGAATTGCGCCATGACAAAACGCATTCTGTTTGCTTTTATGCTGATCATCTTCACCGCCTGTGCATTTGGCTATCAGCATATTAATGCCGCATGGAATTCAACCAGCACGGGATTAAATATCAGCCATAAAACCATTTTAATTCCACAAGGGGCATCGCTAAACCAAATCACCGATATATTATATGAGCGCGGTGTGCTTGGCCGCCCCATTATCTTTAAATTTATGTTATATGTGAACAATGATGAAACCCGTTTGAAAGCGGGCGAATATCGCTTTGATCCCAATATGACGATGAAGCAGGTTGCAGGAAAGCTGATTGCGGGGGATGTCATCATTCACCGCCTGACCATTCCAGAGGGGAAGCGCACAGGCGAAGTGCTTGATATTATCTCGGACACGCCCGCGCTAAGCGGTGCATTGCCGCTTAAATTCTTTAAAGAGGGGGATTTTTTACCCGAAACCTATTTTTATCGCCATCAAGATAGCCGCGAGCAATTGTTAAACCGTATGCAGAAAGCCCAGATCAGTTTTCTAGAAAAAGTCTGGCAGAATCGCAACCGCAATATCAGCCTTGAAACTTCCCAGCAAGCGATTATTTTGGCTTCAATCATTGAAGCTGAAGCCGATAGCGAAGCAGAGCATGGCTTGATTTCAGGCGTGTTTCATAATCGCCTAGCGCGGGGGATGCGCTTGCAATCCGATCCAACCGTGATTTACGCATTAGAAGATCATTCGGGCGTTATCAACCGTGTGCTTAGCCGCCAGGATTTGCGAGTTGACAGCCCCTATAACACTTATCGCAATAAAGGGTTGCCGCCAGGCCCGATCAATAATCCTGGCAAAGCAGCGATTAAGGCTGCGGTTAATCCGCTTGAAACCGATTATTTATATTTTGTTGCAACGGGCGAGGGCGGGCATTATTT
>JBGCED010000052.1:0-14801 GCA_045106055.1 Alphaproteobacteria bacterium | reverse complement strand
GCGTTCAAACGCCACGCAGGCTTTACGCCGCATTGGCGGCGGCGCGCAGTCGCGCTTATTTTAACCATCTTTAACTTTTTGTTTGGCGTTCAAACGCCACGCAGGCTTTACGCCGCATTGGCGGCGGCGCTCAATCGCGCTTATTTTAACCACCTTTATTCAAGTGCGCGGTTAACCGCGCTGGTCACCGCATGCAGCGACGCTGAAACAATGTTTTTATGCACCCCAGCACCAAAAATTTTGCGTTTATTGGGCAGCAACACCTCAACATAGGCAATGGCTTGCGCATTTGCGCCCTTGCCAATCGCATGTTCTGAATAATCCATAATTTCAATATCCAAATTTGCATCTTTATTAAGGGCATGGATATAGGCATCAATCGGCCCTGTGCCTTTGGCGGATAATTGCAAGGATTTTCCTGATTTTTCCACCTGCGCTTCAATGATTCTTAATTCATATTGATCACTATCATAATGGGTCACATGATCCACAAAGCGATAGGGCGCATTTGCATTTAAATAAGTATCGCTAAAGGCTTGATAAATCGCCTGCGCGGATAATTCTAAGCCCGATTGATCGGCAATCGCCTGCACAATGCCTGAAAATTCAATTTGCAAATTGCGCGGTAATTTAATGCCGTAATCCTGTTCCAGCAAAAAGGCAATGCCGCCTTTTCCTGATTGTGAATTGACCCTGATCACCGCTTCATAGCTTGCACCAACATCGCTTGGATCAATCGGCAAATAAGGCACATCCCATTTATCATCATTCAAGGTTTCGCTGTAATTAAGCCCTTTTTTGATCGCATCTTGATGGCTGCCAGAAAAAGCGGTAAAGACCAAATCCCCGCCATAAGGATGGCGCGGATGGACTGGCAACTGGTTGCAATATTCAACCGTCTTGCGGATTTGCGGGATATTTGAAAAATCAATTCCCGCATCAATGCCTGTTGCAACCATATTCATGCCCAGCGTGACCAGATCAACATTGCCCGTGCGCTCGCCATTGCCAAACAAAGTGCCCTCCACGCGGTCTGCGCCCGCCATTTGTGCAAATTCAGCAGCAGCAACCCCTGTCCCGCGATCATTATGCGGGTGAACAGACAAAATAAGCGAATCGCGCCGCGTAAAATTGCGGTGCATCCATTCAACTTGATCTGCAAAAATATTTGGCATGGCAACCTCAACCGTTGCGGGCAAATTAATGATGCATGGATTGTCGGGCGTGGATTGCCAAACATCCATCACCGCTTCGCATACTTCCAGCGCATAATCCAATTCGGTTTGGGTAAAGCTTTCAGGCGAATATTGAAATTGCCATTTGGTATCTGGGTAGCGCGCCGCATGTTTTACAAGCAAGCTTGCACCATCAACCGCAATTTGCTTAATCCCCGCGCGATCTTGGCGAAACACGACCTTGCGCTGAATGGTTGAAGTTGAATTATAGACATGAACGATGGCGCGCTTTGCCCCCTCTAGGGATTGAAAAGTGCGTTCAATTAATTCTGCGCGCGCTTGGGTCAGCACTTGGACGGTGACATCATCTGGAATATGATCTTGCGTAATCAATAAGCGGGCAAAGTCAAAATCGGTTTGCGATGCTGAAGGAAAGCCAATTTCAATCTGTTTATAGCCCATCTCCACCAGCAATTTAAACATGCGCAATTTACGCTCTGCGCCCATTGGTTCAATCAAAGCTTGATTGCCATCGCGCAAATCGACCGAACACCAGATCGGGGCTGTGGTAATGATTTTGGATGGCCAAACACGGTTTTCCAGCGCAACCTGTTCATACATGGCATAGCGATGAATTGGCATTGATGGCTGCTTCGCAGGTTTCATAAAGTTTAATCCTTGACTGTTTATAATCGGGTTAAGATTGATCAACCCGCAACATAAAATCTTAATGGAAGATATGGGAAAGATTAAGGGCGTTAAATCATTTCAAATTGGTGATCGCCAAGCCCCTCAATCGCGGCATCAACCTTATCCCCGCGCTGAAGCGGCCCCACCCCTGCGGGTGTTCCTGTAAAGATCAAATCCCCTGCTGCCAGCGTGACTTCGCTTGAAAGTTCGGCAATGATTTTTGCAACCTTCATCATCATCAGCGACAGATCGCTTTCTTGTTTCACCCTGCCATTCACCCGCAATTTAATAAAGCCCTGTTGGCGCTGCCCCACTGTTGCTACAGGGTAAATATGGCTAATTGGCGCGGATTCGTCAAACCCCTTTGCCAAATCCCAAGGCATCCCTTTTGCCTTTGCTTCGGCTTGCTTATCACGGCGGGTTAAATCCACCCCAATCGCATAGCCAAAAATATGAGAAAAGGCCGCATATTCACCAATATTCTTGCCCCCTTTGCCAAGGGCTACCACCAGCTCAACCTCGTGATGAAGTTCGCTTGTCTTTGGCGGGTAATGCACTTTGGAGACCGTGGGCGGCACAATCGCATCCGCTGGTTTTGAAAAAAATACAGGCTTATTAAGCCCTGGCGTCCCGCCCATTTCTTTCGTGTGATCTGCGTAATTTTGACCAACACAATAGATGCGGCGCACGGGAAACAGCTGATCGCTGCCCTTAATTGGCACAGTCACAATCGGGGCAGGCTCAAAAATCATATTATCAGCAGACATAGGAATAAACTCCATATAAATTAAGTAATATTGTGAATATAACCTATTCTTATCATTTTTCAAACAGGATTATCTTAAAAAATATTGGGCATAGAATAGCAAAAACAAACCAAGCGCAATGCGATAAATCACAAAAGGCATAAAACCCGATTTTGATAGCCACGCCATCAGCAAGCGCATCGATAAAAGCGCAATGATTGCCGCAATCCCTGCCCCCATCATATAATGAATCATGTCTTGAATTGCGATAGCGCGCTCGGCTTCTTGTGATGCACCCTTATTTTGCTGATAAAGATCAACCAGCAACAAGGTTGCTGCGCCCAAAATGGTGGGGATGGATAATAAAAAGCTGAAATTTGCCGATGATTTACGGTCAAAGCCAAGCATCAATGCGGCGGTGATGGTGATCCCAGAACGGCTGACCCCTGGCACCAAAGCCAAGATTTGCATTGCGCCAATCGCCAAAGCCTGCCGCCAGCCCATCTTTTCCATTATAACGGGCTGAGGGTTGTTTTTACGATCGGCGATCCCCAGCAAAATCCCAAAGATCAAGGTTGTGCTGGCAATAATATACATATTGCGCAGCAGCATTTCCACCATATCTTTTAACAGGAATCCTGCAAAAATAATGGGCAAGGTTGCAATTACCAACATCAAAGCAAGCATAAAACCAGCATTTAAGCTTCTGGTGGCAATGGTTTCTATGCACCCTTTAATCATTATCCATAATTGCGCACGGCAAAATACC
The DNA here is from genome assembly GCA_045106055.1 of Alphaproteobacteria bacterium. Classification (GTDB taxonomy): domain Bacteria; phylum Pseudomonadota; class Alphaproteobacteria; order CBDDJK01; family CBDDJK01; genus JBGCED01. The sequence goes on along the minus strand of JBGCED010000052.1, from coordinate 11,421 downwards.
AGCACCGCAAACAATGTGCCGACATGAACGCTAATGTCAAAGCCCAACCCTTGATCTTGCCAATTCATTAAGGGCGATAATACCGCCAAATGCCCTGATGAGCTGATCGGCAGAAATTCAGTGACCCCTTGAACAAAGGCTAGGATGATGATTTGTAACTCACTCATTATGTTTATATTCTTTAATAAAATGCCCTAAATCATGGCTGATTTGCGATAATACCGCTTGCCAATCGCCTTGCTGATCAATGCCCCGCCCTTGCTGGCGGTAAAGCTTCAAACTTGGATACCAGCCATAATCGCTGCCTGTTGCCGGCCAGCGATATTCAGGCGGATCATAAAGCATTGCCCATACGGGCAGCCCTTGGCTTGCTGCCAAATGCACAAGCCCGCTATCCACCGCAATCACCAAATCAACATGGCTTAATAAGGCAACACTATCCATAAAATCAACAATTTCAGGCATCGGGTCAAGCACTTCATCATGCGCATTGATAAAATCTTGATCTGCTTGCAGCAACCAGCTTTGCAAATTGATCAAGCATGCCTTGCTGCCAAGATGATCATTAAGCGCATCATACAGCATTTCAAGCTTCATTGATCTTAATGAATCATTATGATTGCTGCGTTCCCCGCCAACCGCAATTGCGATCTTGATGGCTGTGGCGGGTATTTTTTGATCCAGCCATTGCTGCCAATAATGAACGCGTTGCTGATCTGGTACAGCTTCAAGCGGGCTTGGAATATCCTTGATGCTGTTCACGCCAAAAAAAGCGGGCAGATGTTCATTCACAACCCAATAATCTGCTTGCAAATTTCGATCTGGCTGATCAATTATGGTTAATTCTGGCACGGTTTGTTTGAAATAAGTGCGAATGGCTTGCTTATCTGGGGTTGATATTAGCATTAATGCTTTGGGCGATAAATCCTTTAGCGCTGATATAAAGCGCATATATTGGATCATATTGCCAAAGCCTTGGCGCACAAAGATCAGAATAGTTTTATCCTTAATATCCGTATCTTTGGTAAGGCGCGGGCGGCTTAAAATAACAGGATTCACAGAAATATCCGAAGCCATAAATTCAGGGTGATCCCATGCAAGCGCGCAATTTTGATAGCCATCCTTGTAATTTCCATAATGAATTTGAACATAGCCAAGCTGCGAAATTAACGCAGGCTGCGCCCCAAATTTTAAAATTGCAGCATTTAAGCAATCATAAGCAGCTTGATATTCGCCTTGATAGGTTAAAAGCTGGGCATGATTTGCAATGAAGGATATGTTATTGGGCATGATTTTTAAATGGCGTTCAAGCAAGGCGCTTGCCTTTATATAATCGCGCTCTGCCATATATAGGCTTAACCATAAATCAACCTGCATCACATCGTGATCATTAAATCCTTTTGCGCGATAAATACGGGCGCGATTCGCCAAATATTGTTTGCTGGCAGGGGATAAGCCCTTTCCAGCTTCCAATATCCGCCTTAGGATAAAAGGCGGCGCAGCAGGATTTATCGATAATAATTGGTCATGGAAATCACCCGCAAATTTCATCCCCTGTTCAAAGCTGATGGCATGTTTTTTTGCATAGGCTGCCATCTGCTCAAGTTCGGCAAGCGCTTCCATCCATGCTGCTTGCTGCAAGGCAAGGCGCATCAGCCCCAACCGCGCATATAGCGGACGCGCCTTTTTAAATAAAGCAAGTCTAAAGCCTTGTTTTGCAGCCGCAATATCGCCCATCGCCGCCAAAGTTGAGGCAAGATGCAGCCATATATCACGATCCTCCTCTCCTCTATGGATCACATGCGAAAATTGCGCCAGCGCATCCCCATAATCTTGTTTGTTAAACGCATCTTTTGCGGCTTGCGCTAGGGCTTGCTGCGTATCCCCCTTGGCGGGGGCATAAGCAATAAAGGCTTGAATGCGCTGATCCGCCAAGGCGTTCATTTGCGCTGCATCCAGCTGATCTTCGGGCAAAGGCGGCAATGCGACCAGCGCAGCATGGCTGCGCCCCGATTGCGGGTGATGATCTTGATAAAGGGTAAGTTCAAACCCATGATCTTCTGAATGGTTGCGGGCGATTTTCTCGCCCATACTGCCCTGCCCTGCGCTGGCGGTTGCTTCATTCATGTCATTTGCAACCCACAGCCCATCCGCCATCACATGAACCCTGATCTTTGAATCAGAATCGCCATGGCGCACCGCATTATCAATTAAATTTGACACAATCCGATGAAAGCTTGCAAGCCGTTCTTTATCATCAAGCACATAGCGCCATTTTAAGGGAATTAATTCGCGGTCAAACGCGCAATGAATCGCTATATCTTGTGCTTTACCTATCATTTTAAGCTGATATAGGCTGGATAAATGCCCAAGATAGTCAAGCGGCGTTAGCCCTTTAAAAATATGATTTATATCATATAAGGCTTGATCGCACCCCACCATAAGCTGCAATAGATCAAAATTTTTCTGTAGAATATTTGCATATTCCGCGCGCTTTTCTGGTGCAAGATCGGGCTTTGCCAACAATTCAACATAGCCTTTATAAAGACCGATCAAATTATGAATATCATGGTGCCATGCTGCAAATGAATCTAAGGAATCCGAGGAATCTATATTATGGGGCGGGCTTTTTATCATAAGGACTTTATATTGACCCAGCCTTATGCGGTCAAGTTTGTTTGCGTTATGTTTGGTGTTTAGAAATCCGTGAATATATATAGCGGCGGCGCGATCTTTTTATGTTTGGCGTTCAAACGCCACGCAGGCTTTACGCCGCATTAGCGGCGGCGCGCAGTCGCGCTTGTTAAGTTTATGTTTGGCGTAAAGCCCTAATACTATACAGAGATGCCGTTTGAACGCCAAACATCAAACATATTGACAGAAATTTAGGGTTAAGATAGGGTGAATTTTATTAAAAATCATAAGGAATTTTCATGGCAAAAGATTATCACAACTATATCGCAGGCGAATGGGTTTCAGGCAGTGACTCGGTTGAAAATATAAACCCATCTGATACCAGCAACATCATTGGGCTTTATGCCCAAGCGAATGAGGATCAGCTAAATAAAGCGGTTGATGCTGCGATACAGGCACAAAAACAATGGCAAGCTTATGGGCTGGAGCGCAAGCAAGCCGTATTGATGAATATTGGTAATGAATTAATGGCGCGCTGCGAAGAATTGGGGCGGCTGCTTAGCGAAGAAGAGGGCAAACCTTTTGCCGAGGGCAAGGGCGAGATTTACCGCGCGGGGCAGTTTTTTACCTATTACGCAGCAGAAACCTTGCGCCAGCTGGGTGAAAATGCAACCAGTGTGCGCGCGGGCGTTGATATTGATGTGCGCCGCGAACCTGTTGGGGTCGTTGGCGTCATCAGCCCGTGGAATTTTCCAACCGCAACCGCATCTTGGAAAATCGCCCCTGCTTTATGTTACGGCAATGCTGTAATTTGGAAACCTGCCAATCTTACCCCTGCATCTGCTTATGCGCTTAGCGAAATTATCGCGCGCCAAGACATTCCAAAAGGCTTATTTTCACTGGTCATGGGATCTGGCAGCAGCATTGGGCAAAAGCTGGTGGAACATAAGGGCATAAATGCCATCAGCTTTACAGGCTCTGTGCCAGTTGGGCAGCAAATTGCCCAAGGCGCAATTCAGAATTTCACGCGCATTCAAATGGAAATGGGGTCAAAAAATGCGCTTGTCGTGATGGATGATGCGGATTTAGACATTGCGGTTGGCGCAGCGGTTGGCGGGGCTTTTGGCGGAACGGGCCAGAAATGCACCGCATCATCACGGATCATTGTGGATGCTGGGATTTATGATGAATTTATCGCCCGCATGATCACCGCAACCAATGCGTTAAAGGTGGGGCATGCGCTTGAAGAAGGCACACAAATGGGGCCAGCCGTCAGCGAGGCCCAGCTTGCTGAAAATTTGGAATATGTCAAGATTGGAACGGCGGAAGGCGCAGAGCTTGTCTGCGGCGGTCAAAGGCTGGAGATGAAACATCAAGGGCATTATATGTCACCAGGCATTTTCATCAATAGCAACAATCAAATGCGGATTAACCGCGAAGAAATGTTTGCGCCGCTTACCGCAATCATCAAAACGGATACGCTGGAACAAGCGGTTGCAACCGTCAATGATACGGATTTTGGGCTAACTTCGGGCATTATCACCAAAAGCCTTGCGCGCGCCCATTATTTTCGTGATCATGCCAAAACAGGCGTGGTGACTGTTAATTTACCAACAGCTGGTACGGATTATCATGTGCCATTTGGTGGGCGGGGGCATAGTTCTTATGGGCCGCGCGAACAAGGCAAGGCGGCAGCTGAATTTTATACAATCGTAAAAACCACCTATCTTTCAGCGGGAGCGGTTGTTTAATGCGAATCGATTGTCTGCAATATGTGAATTGGTCTGAAAAAATCTTTCAGCAATTACAAGCGGGCAAGGTGGATGCCATTCATGTCACCATCGCATATCATGAAAATTTTCGCGAAACCGTTGCAAATTTTGAACGCTGGAACAGATGGTTCGAGCGTTATCCAGAGTTAATCATGCGCGGCCTATGGGCGGAAGATATTGACCTTGCGCGCAAAAACAATGTCACCGCTGTGTTTTTTGGCTTTCAAAATTGCAGCCCAATCGAAGATGATATTGGGCTGGTTGAGATCGTCCATCGCTTGGGCGCAAGATTCATGCAGCTTACCTATAATAATCAATCCTTGCTGGCTTCTGGCTGTTATGAACCTGTGGATGCAGGCATAAGCCGCATGGGGCGCGAAGTGATTAAGGAAATGAATCGGGTTGGGTTGGTGATTGATATGAGCCATTCTGCGGATCAATCAACGATTGAAGCTGCAAGCATAAGCACCCGCCCCATTGCGATCACCCATGCAAATCCCCATGAATGGTCGGCAGCCCTGCGCAATAAAAAGCATGAAGTAATTGATGCGGTTACAAAAAAAGGCGGCATGATGGGATTTTCACTTTATCCGCATCATTTGCAATCAGGGTCAAGCTGCACGCTTGAAAGCTTTTGCGATATGGTTAAGGCAGCATCAAACCGCTATGGCGCGCAGCATTTTGGGCTGGGGTCGGATTTATGCCAAGACCAACCTGATGAAATTGTAACCTGGATGCGGGTCGGACGCTGGACAAAGGCAATGGATTATGGCGAGGGATCGGCAAGCAATCCTGGATTTCCAGCCATGCCATCATGGTTTCAAGATAATCGTGATTTTGGCAATATTGAAAAGGGATTACGCGCAGCAGGGATGCGTTCAAGTGAAATTGAAGGCTTTATGGGCGCAAATTGGTATCGCTTTTTCAAAGAAAGCTTTGTCGCGCAAACTGGCACGCAACATGGCTGAAAGCTTAAATCTGCGCCCGCCTGAAATGATGATGAAGCTTGCAAGGCTGGGCGCATTTCATCAATGCCGCCTAAGCTTTATGCGGCAATTAACCCGCCGCATGGCTGCGGAACAATGGCAATTTACACGCCCGCGTTTTGACATTAATTCAAAAGGCGAAGGGGTTGCCGTCTATACGGCAAAAACGCCAAATGGCTGCTATTCGCTGGTGGCTTTTGCGCATGATCTGCCTGCGGATCAACGCTCTGATCGGGTGATTGCAACCGCATGGGATGCAACCTTTACACTGTTTGACGGTGTGCCTGATGATGCCGATATTGCCCGCCTTTTTAAGAATGTGCCAAAGCAAGAGGCGGGGCGCATCAGCCACACAGAATTATCCCTATCGCGCGCAAACCGTTCGGTGCGGCTGTGGGATTATGTGCTTAATAAGCTTGCCGCAGGGCAGCAACCCAGCCAATGTGAAATTGACAAGGTTGGTTATTTAATGCGCACAACCGCCGTTTATGGATCGGGCAAATTTGGATCAGCAGATCGCCAAATGATCCAAGATCGCCGCGAATTGCGCGCGCCCTTTCAAGTTGAAATGCTATCGGTATTTTTAACCCGCGCCTTTGTGAAGGATTTAATCGAGCATTTGGCGGTTGAAAAAGGCGGGGATCAAGCGGTTCGCCTTGATGATGATTTGGCAAAAAGGATCAGCATTGGCAATTCAACGGGGCTTGGCATGGCACCTTTCTTGGTCAATCATCCCGCGCTTTTGCATCAATGGATACAAGCGCGCGAACAAGCCATCGCCCATGTGCGGGCAATTAAAACCCTTCAAGAAACAGAAAAAACATATTTTTTAAACATCTTCAAACGCGCGCAATTATCTGCGCTAAACTGGCAAACAGACCATGAATTACAAGCAGGGAAAATCAAAATCCTGCATGAAGATATTAAAAAAATAGAGCAAAAGCTTAACGCAAATTGCTTGGATCAGCAAAATGCGTGGGATTCATTGATTGCATGGTCGCAAGATCATTTAAGCCTTGAGGGGCAAGAATGGCTGGCATCCTTGATCCTTGAACCCTATCCAGAAATTACAGACCGCTTGCAGCATGAAATGCACAGCGATCACAGCGATTTTGCGATTGATGGCAGCATGACCAATCAAGAATTAATGGATATAATTCAGCGGCGCTTTGGCTGGGCATTGGCAGAAGATTGGGATAATCACGCCCATATAAGCCGCATTTGGTATGTTTCACAAGAAAAGCTTGAACCCAGATTGGGCGAGCGGTTTGAAGAAAAGCTTGATCCTTATGAACAGCCGCTTGGCATTGGCTTTCAAGCCTTTAACGCTCATCAGGCACTTTTACAAAGGCGCGGCGATGAAATTATTGCCGATTTTATTGACGAATATCCGCAATTTCGGAGAATTATCCGCCGCATTCAGCTTTATGCCGATATGGCTTATAGCGAAATTCAAGATAATGTGCTGGGCGCAGATTTAATGCCAATTGATATGTTGCGCGCCAAATTATCTTTCTTTGGCGCAACCCGCTTTGATCCGCGCTCGGATCGCTGGGTCAGAATCGCCATGTTTAACGGCGCGCCCTATCCCGATCAGCTTAATCTTGAAAATGCTGATGATTGGGTCTATGCCGCCCCTTAAAATAGGTCATATATAAATAAATGCCGCCATATCATCCCAATTATGCGTTAAATGAAATTCGCGCGCTTTCGCTTAAAGCCGCCAAAGGCGCAGGGCTGGATTGGGGATTAGCCGAAGACGCAGCCTTTGGTACTGTTTTTCTGTGCCGCTATGGCTTTGATGGCTGCGGTGCTTTGATTAAACTGCTAGATCATCTTTTGCAATATCCAGCAGCCCAGCTTAAACCCAATCATAGCGCAGCAGATAATCAATCCCGTATTTTGCGCGCAACGCATGGGCTATCTCCCTTATATGCTGGAATCGCACTGCTTGATCGCGCGCGGCAATCAAATGCGCTTCCCATCACACTTAGCAAGCTTCATACCCCCTTATTCATCCTGCCCTTCATTGCTGAATTATCAAAAATTTGGCGCATCCCGCTTTGCGCAAAAACCCAGCATGGAACTGCTCATTTTAATATGGCAGCTGATGAACCTTGCTTTTCATTCATTGCTGATGATCCGCAAAAATGGCATATTGCAAGTGACCTTATGATTAAAAAAAGCGTAATGGCGGTTGACAGAGTCACGGATAATATCCCCGACAAGATCATTGACAAGCGACGAAATATCGCGCATCGTGCTTATGTAGATGAGGATATTATGTGTGAAATCTTACGCCTAGCCCATAAAATATACGCCCCCGCGACCGAGGAATCGCGGTTAAAAGGCGCGGGCGCGGGCGTAACAGACCATGATTAAATGATCAATAAAATAAGAATATTAAGACAGATAATAAAAGATGATAGCAACAAAAACCCTTTCTTTGGATGAAATTGAACGCATGGCTTGTGATGCACTGGTTGCGTGCGGGGCATCAAGCGATAATGCACGCGCGGTTGCGGTTGCGGTGCGCGAAACCGAAGCCGAAGGGATTGCATCCCACGGGCTTGCCTATGTGCCAATTTATGCCGAACATTTAAACTGCGGCAAGGTGGATGGCGGGGCAACGCCCATCATTACCAAGGCAGCAGCAAGCCTATTGCGCGCCGATGCAAAAACAGGCTTTGCGCAGCCCGCAATCTTGGCGGGCTTTAATGATCTTATCCCGATGGCAAAAGCAAATGGCATCGCGGCTTTATCTGTATCCAACAGCTATAATTGCGGGGTGCTTGGTTTTTATACACGCCAGCTTGCGCTTGCAGGATTGGTGGGGATTGGTTTTACCAATGCGCCCGCATCCATCGCCCCAGCAGGGGGCAGCAAGCCCGTCATTGGCACCAATCCTTTTTCAATCGCAACCCCAAATAAAGCGGGCGAACCCGATATTTTAATCGATCAAAGCGCAAGTGCCATTGCAAAAAGCGAAGTGATGAAGCATCTGCGCGAAGAAAAGGATATTCCGCTGGGCTGGGCGCTTGATCAAGATGGCAATCCCACCACCGATCCAAAGCGCGGGCTTGCGGGTTCAATGGTTCCCTCTGGCGGGTATAAGGGGGTTGGGATCGGTTTATTGGTTGAAATTATGGCGGCTGCATTAAGCGGCGCACATTTGGGCATTGAAGCATCGCCCTTTTCAGGCACAGCGGGCGGGCCGCCCAAAACAGGGCAGTTTTTTATCGCAATCGCACCTGAATTAAGCGCAGGCGGCGGGTTCGCAGATAAAATCGCAATGCTAACACAAGCCATTACCGCACAATCAGGCGCAAGGCTGCCTGGCAGCGGACGCAAGAACAATCGGGATAAGGCAATGACCAGCGGCGTTGCGGTCAGCCTTAAAACCATTGACCAAATTTCAACATTTTTATCTTGATAAGAGTGTTTATCTTGAAAGAGTGATGAAATAACGAAACGAACAGTAAGTAAATTTAGTATTTTTTAAAAAGGAGAAAATAAATGGCGCTTAAAGAACCATTTACAGATGTGCAAATCCCCTCGGCAGCGAGCGGATTTTACGCAGGGAACAGCACCCCGATTGCTGTATTTAGTAAAGGCATTATCGTGCTGCTTGTGATTTGGGCTTTGGTCTGGCCAGGCAATGCAAATGGCGTTTTAGGAAGCTTGAATGCCCGTCTTTTGGTTGATTTCAATGCGGTCTATATTATTTTGGTGGGATTATTTGCATTTTTCTTATTCGTTGTTGCGATTGTCCCCCAATCTGGCAGCCGCTTGATGGGAACCCCTGGTGAAAAGCCAGAATTTTCAAACTTCTCGTGGTTTTCCATGATGTTTGGTGCTGGTCTTGGGGTTGGGCTTATGGTCTTTGCAACCGCAGAACCCGTTGGCATTTGGGGATCAAATCCTGGCATTATCGCGGGCGATGTTACCCCAAATTCACCAGAATCAGTTGAATTTGCTTATCGCTATACATTCTTGCATTATGGATTTCACGCATGGGCGATCTATGTGATTACGGGGCTTTCCTTATCTTATTATGCTTATACAAGGAATATGCCGCTGACGATTCGCTCGGCGCTTACCCCCTTGCTTGGTCGTCATGTTAATGGCCCGCTTGGTCACCTTGCGGATATTCTTGGGGTGGTTGCAACCATTCTTGGCGTATCGGTAACAATTGGCTTTGGGGTTACCCAGCTGGTTGAAGGGATTTATGCAATCACCGATATGGGATGGTTGATGGACGGCATTGGCGGGGATGCACCTGCGCCAAGTGCGGTTGGGTTAATCACCGCATTGATCATCATCATGCTATCATCGATTGTATCGGCGGTAACGGGTGTTGATAAAGGGGTTAAATATCTATCCAACCTCAATCTGGTATTATCCATTATTTTATTGCTAACCTTCATCATCTTTGGGTCTTTTGCTTTTGCAATGTCAACCTATGCAAGCGCATTGATTGATTATATTTCCCATTTTGTACAATTAAGCTTTGGGGCTTTCTTTTCACTGTCCCTAAGTGAATTTACGGCAAATCTTCCGCAACAAGCAGCACCTTATGCAAGTGATTTATTTGCAGGGGCAACCAATGCTTGGGGCAGCTATGATGGGTTTGTTGCAAGCCTTACAGGTCAAGCTGCTGCCTTGCCGCAAGATGTGCTGGTTGCAGCCTATTCTGCGGGTGAGCAAGGCCGTCAATTTGGCTGGCAATCAGGATGGACCACCTTTTATTATGCATGGTGGATCGCGTTCTCACCCTTTGTTGGGTTGTTCCTAGCGCGCATTTCAAGGGGGCGGACGGTTCGTCAGTTCATCCTTGGCTGCGTGATTGCACCAGCACTTGTTTGTTTTGCATGGATGACCATTCTTGGCGGAACAGCAATTGATCTGGAACTTGGAAGTTCAGCAACGGGCGCAATCGTTGGCGCATCAAATGAGGCAAAATTATTTGTCACATTGGGCGAAATGATCTCTGGTCCTTTGCTTAGCGGCATCACGATCATGTGCGTTGTCTTGATCCTAACCTTCTTGGTTACTTCTGCTGATTCTGGCATTTTGGTTATGAATACCATTATGGCAGGCGGCGATGTTCAAGCTGGGATCAAGCATCGGGTCATTTGGGGTGTTTTGGTTACCCTGGTGATTGGAACGCTGCTGATTGCTGGAAAGGCCAATGGGGGTGCAAACCCGATGGATGCCTTGAAAAGCGCCATGATTATTGGGGCATTGCCTTTTGCACTTGTGATGGGTCTGATGACCATATCGCTTGGCAAAGCCTTAATTCGCGACAGTATGCGCGATAAGGAAAATGCCGATAATGGCTAAATAATCGTTAAATGATTTCACGATCATAAAACAAGAAAGGCGTGCCTAACCAGCACGCCTTTTTTTATCTATATTTTTTAAGAAAGTTTTAAAAATGGATTTTAACATATTATCAGCTGCGCAACCGCCAATTCCGCTGCATGCCTATGCTGCTTGTGCCGCTGTTATTTTGGGGGCGGTGCAGCTGGTATCAAAAAAAGGGACTGTGATTCATAAATATCTTGGCTATGGCTGGGTTGGGCTGATGCTGCTGGTTAGCCTTAGCAGCTTTTGGATTCACAGTTTAAACATTATTGGGCCATTTAGCCCCATACATATTTTATCTGTTGTTACGATTTGGACGCTTTATGAAGCCATAAAGGCAGCCCGCAATAAGGACATTAAAAAGCATAAACGGTTTATGATCTTATTATATGTGTTTGCCTTATTGGTAGCAGGCGCATTTACCTTTTTGCCTGGCCGCATCATGTACCAAGTCGTTTTTGGCTAGATAAAAAGGATGAATGGGATGATCGGCGCGGCGATCCATTTTATTAGAAAATAAAATCCCGCGATCATCACAAGGCTTGATAGGGCTGAAATAAGAATCTCAAACAAAGGGTTTAACGCCAAATAGGTTGCAACCGATTGCTTTTCTTTTGCTGATGCTTGCTTCGGGGCTTTCATAATTTTGGCATAGATTTCAA
>JBGCED010000051.1:0-12297 GCA_045106055.1 Alphaproteobacteria bacterium | reverse complement strand
TTTGCCGATCAAGCCATCTGGCGCAAGCCATTTAGCAGCAATTTCAACTGCCGCTTCGCTATCGTGAAGATAGCTTAAACGACGCGAAAAAGATTTTATTAAATGTTCTTTGCCTGAATTAACATTGCCTGAATTAACATTGACTGAATTAACATTGACTGAATTAATAATGTCCTGATGGATGGTAGCTTGATGCGTCTTTTTCAGCGCGTCTTTGGCAAGCTTATTTGCAATCGCTTGGGGCAGCAGCGCGCGCCATTTACCGCGCGATTGTATTAGCCCGCGTTCTTTTAAAGTACCAACATCGCGAAACAGATCGCCTGCTGATTTATCAATCAGCTTCCCCAAAAGGTCAAGCTGCGAATCTTGTTCTATATCTTCGCCATTGAATGAATAGACCAGTGACAATATTTCTGCCGCCTTTAACAGATCATTATCTTGCTGGTTTCTTTGCCAAAATAACCGTTCAAAAAGAACCGTATCTTGAAAATTAGATAGGCTTTCCCCTTTTTTGACCGTATTCGCCAGTGCAATTGCCACCCGCGCATTGCCATCAGAAAAATCGGCAATCCGATACGCATCCTTTTGATGAATATGCGTATATCGCTTTGAAATTATCTGCTCAATCACCCTTGCGCTTGCGGTTTCTAACTTGAACACCTCCGTTTCCTCTGGCAGATCATCTCTAACATCATATTCAACCGTCAGCAGGCTGATATGATCCGATCCCTTACATGTGCTTGCCAGCCCTCTATGCAGTTCAGGCGTGCAATTATCAATGATAATGATTGCGCGTTGATGGGCGCTAGCAAGTTGATTGATTAAAGTTTCAGGCGTGGGGATTGGATCATCCGATATATCAGCATAGCAAGCAAGCGAAGGGGAAAGCGTGTTTTCACCGATTTTTTCATCAAATAATGCCTGAACCAGCCTTGTCTTGCCAACCCCCGACAGCCCGACCAAGCGAACCGATGAACCTGCTTTATTTAAAATTTCCCGTAAACAAGATAGCCCTTTATCAATCGCAACGATTTGATTGTCTGGTTTAATTAGCCTTGCTTCTTCATCCAAAATATATTCTTCATCTGTTCCGTATGACCAATTGCCATAGGGCTTCCAGCCTTGAAGTGGCTGCCCGATCTTGCCGCGAACCCATAATATCACGGCAGGATGCGTCCTTACCCATGTTGCAATGCGCGTTTGATCATAAAAATCAATTTTTAAATCTTCATGCCCTGCTTCGCCCGCAATGGCTGTTTTCATTGCGCCAATGCGGTTACCATATGCTGAATCGGTGATGCCGCCAGAGCTTATTATGATATATGCGCCTTTTTGCGCGATCAGCTGCTTTATTTTTGGTCTTAATTGACCCGCTTGCATCATTTCTGATATTATGGATGATGGTGACATTTTGGGTTTTTTAACCTGAAACCCTGATATATTGCGCGGAATAAAACCATCATTTGGCTGGATTTCTGTCACTTCAACCATAACATCAATGCCGCCATCTGGGGCATCTTGATGCCCGCCATAACGCACACCAGCAGGGCTTATGCCCGTTCGAACACATTCAGCTTCGCAAAGCAAACCAATAAGATCACGCAAATCTGCATCATTTAGCTGCGCAATGTGACCCCCTGTAATTTCAAATGTGCTATTGCTGGTCATGGGTTCAAATGCTGGTCATGGGTTCAAACTTTTAAAATTATATTTTAGTTGATTTTGTTTAAAAATGCGGTGCGAAATTGATTGCGCTGATTCAAGATTGCAGCCGAACGAGAACCATTGGGGGCATTGCTTGCCTGATATTTCTTTGCTTTTTCTAAAAAGCGGGGATCTTGTTGATAGGCTTCGGTTTTTGTGAAATTTACGATTTTCTGGCCTGCGGTGAATTTCTTGCGAATGGGCATGGCGGCTGCATTTTCAGGGTCCAGAAATTGATCGGCTGCCAATAAATAATCTTGCCAATGGGTATCCGTTTCAGGATGAAGCAATAAGGACATGGCGGCGGCTTGATTTTGGTTGATTCGGGCTTGACCTGTGCTGGAAGCTTGCTGTTGATGGCGATCAAGCGCGCTGCCAAGCATGTTCTTGGTATCGGCAGAAGCAAAGCTGAATGACGCATTCATCACTTTTTGAACATAGCCCGCCGTATAGGAATGGGCAACATGGCGACCATTTTTACGCTTTAATGTGCCGCCATTATAATGGGAAAGCGCATGTTCCCAATTTTGATTATATTGGCGATATAGGCGTTCCAAATATAAAATACCAATGCGAATATTGGTCAAGGGGTCATAAAGCACATCTGCGGAGACATTAAATTCACCGCGTGCGGTTGCGGGCATGATTTGCATCACGCCGCGCGCGCCTGCTGAACTTAGCGCCTTTGGATTAAAATTAGATTCAATCTGGGCAACCCCCAAGGCAAGCGCAGGGGGAACAACTTTATTCTGGTTTGCCTCTTGCACAATGATCGCCTGAATCTCTGCTTTGCTATAAGCGTTTGAGCCATAGGGGCTGGCGCTTGCGATATTTGCATGGCTGCCCAACACACACAAAACGCCCATTAAGAATAAGATCGTTGAAAAGACGCGAAACGCGCCATTGTGATATGTTTTGGCAAAATTTTCCGTTGCTGTGATTTTAGCTGTGATTTTAGGTGTGATTTGGAGGGTCATTGATCTATCCTTTGTAAGCTGGTCATCCATTCATCATTAAGCAGGGTTAATTCAACCTTGCTTCCTTTAAAATTTTCTTGAAGATTAAGCGCATCTTGCATTGAAAGGCTGGGGGATATGGCAAGCATGATCCGCTGCTTTGATGCTCCGCGCGCATTTATCATGGCTGCAAGCGTGCCAGAATCAAGTGTTTTTAATTCGGAATCATAAAAAACACCCTGATGCGCGATGATCAATAAAATCTGATCATCAAGCATTTGGCTTTGATCGGCTAAGGCGTGTGCAGGATCGCTTGCAGCGGGCGGCGTTAGCAGGAATTGATAAAATGCGTGCTTATTTGCGCCTTGTTCCAGATCGGCGGCGGTGTTAGCAGAACTGGCATCATGCGCCTGTGTTCCCATGGACACCATCGCAAGCACCATAATTGAAAAAAATGCCATTGCCAGCGCAAGCGCAATTTCGGTCATGGCATTTTGGGCGTGATCTTGTCTCATAATAATACCTTGATTGATGAAAATCTAGGCAACATTTCAAAAGTTTCTAGCTTTAGAACTTTTTGTTTGCGTTGCTGATCTTCCTATCAACCAAGGTGGGATTTTTTTGATAAAACCTTAACCATATTTAAAAATGCGCGTTGCTGTTCGCGATCTTTAATCTTATAATAATGATCAATTAGCTCGCGACCAGCCGCGCCCCCATCTTCGGTAACCGACAGCACAGCATCAATCGTTGCTTGAATATGATCTTCATTCATAAATTTCTGACGAGGAGGGCGCATGGGTAAATCCTTTATATACAATCAATGGTTTATAATATATGATTATTAATCTATTTAAGCATATATTATATTTAACGGCAATACAAAAATGTAATTATAAATATAAACTACTTTTTATTGAATTTAAGCGCATCGCCTCGTTTCTTGCTTGTCTTAGCAAGGTGAATTTATTATAGCTGTCACTAAAGCTGACTTAATCAGGCGCATATAAATTAAAATGTTAGGATAGATCATGGTTCTGTTTCGTTTTGCCCCAAGCCCAACGGGTTACTTGCATGTTGGTAACGCCAGAATTGCCATGTTAAATTATTTATTTGCAAAATCACTGAATGGCAAATTCATGCTGCGCATTGATGATACGGACCATCAACGCAATCGCCCCGAATATGAACAGGCGATTTATGATGGGCTGAATTGGCTTGGGCTTCACTGGGATTGTTTTGCCCGCCAAAGTGACCGCATTGCCCGCTATGATGCGGCGCGCGATCGTTTGATTGAAATGGGGCGGCTATATCCTTGTTTTGAAAGCGAAGAAGAATTATCGCTAAAGCGCAAAATGCAGGCATCACGGGGATTGCCCCCTGTTTATGACCGCGCGGCATTGAATTTATCCGCCGCCCAAATCGCACAGAAGCAAGCGGCGGGCGAACAGCCCCATTGGCGGTTTAAATTAAGCGGCAATCCGATTGGTTTTGATGATATTGCGCGCGGATCAATTCATTTTGGGGGCGGGCATTTATCCGATCCTGTGCTTATTCGCGCAGATGGCCGCGTGCTTTATACCCTAAGTTCCGTGGTGGATGATGGCGAATTGAATGCCACCCATATTTTACGCGGCGAGGATCATGTGACCAACACCGCCGTTCAAGTTGAATTATTTGAAGCACTGGGCTTCACCCCACCCCATTTCATTCATTTGCCGTTAATGCTGGGTTCGGACGGGGAAAAATTATCAAAACGCATTGGCGGATTATCCCTAAAAGAGCTTGAGGCGGATGGTTATGAAGCAGCGGCGTTAAATGCCCATTTGGCGAGGCTTGGCAGCAGCGAGGCTGCAAAAGGCACAGAAACGCTGGATGAATTAATTAAAGGCTTTGACATATCGGCATTTGGCAAAGCTGCCCCGCGCTTTGATTTGGCGCAGCTTGATAGCGTTAATCAAAACAGCGTTGCGGCATTATCTTATGAAGATGCACAACCGCGCTTGGAAAAACTGGGCATATCCAAGCCATTATGGGAAACCGTACAAGGCAATTTAACCAAATTAGCGGATGCTGCGCATTGGGTTCTCGTGTGCGATGCAGCCCATCACCGCCCCGATTTTACAGCAGAAGATGCGGATTATTTAAAACAGGCAGCGCAATGCTTGCCCGCAGCGGCGCGTTTTAATCCCCAAGATCAAGCCGCCCGTGATGCGCTTTATGATGATTGGGTAAAAGCCATCAAAGCTGCTACGGGGCGCAAGGGAAAGCCTTTATTTTTGCCCTTACGGCTTGCATTAACAGGATTGAATCATGGTCCCAAAATGCAAGATTTGCTGCCCTTAATTGGTTATGAACATTGCAAGAAAGCCCTTGCACAGTGATGCCATGCGGTGATGCCATGCAGCAAAGCCAAATCAATAAAATGGGCGAATTTGAACGCATTGCAAAATTTTTAACGCCTTTGACGCACGGCAATCATCATGCTTTGGGGCTTTGCGATGATGTTGCCATGCTGCCCCCAATAAAGCCCAATCAATGCCATTTAACCAGCAAGGATATGCTGGTTGAGGGGGTGCATTTTCTTCGCCATAGCGATCCTTTTCTGCTGGCGCAAAAGCTGCTTTGCGTTAATCTTTCTGATCTTGCAGCAAAAGGCGCAACCCCGCTTTGCTATATGTTGGGGCTTGGCTTAACCGATGATTGCAGTGATGAATGGCTTGCGCGTTTTTGTGCGGGACTGGCGAAAATTCAGCATGATTACGGGCTATATTTGCTTGGCGGGGACAGCGTCAGCTGCCCCAATGACATCAGCCTTGCCGTGACCATCATTGGCGAATCAGCGACCGATTGCCGCGACCGCCCCTTATTCCTTACCCGTCATGGTGCAAAAGCGGGCGATGATCTTTATGTAAGCGGTGTGATTGGCGATGGGCATTTGGGGCTTTTATATGCGCAGCAAAGACCGCTGATCAGCATTCTTGATCTTGAGCAGCAAGCCTTGTTGCGCAAGGCGTATGAAACGCCAAGCGCGCGCATTGATCACGGGCTTGGCTTAATTCATCTGTTAAACGCCAATCATTATACGCATGAAGATCACGCGATTTGCGCACTTGATGTATCCGATGGGCTGCTTGCTGATATTGGTCATTTGATAGATGGCGCAGCCCAGCAAGGGCTTGGTGCAACCGTCGATCTGCCGCGCATTCCGCTATCTGCTGCCGCTGCAAAATTAATCGCAGAGGATATGGGGTTATTGCTTGATTTAATCACAGGCGGCGATGATTACGAGCTTGTGTTTTGCGCCCGCCCGCAGCTTAGCCCGCAGCTAGAAACATTATCGCAGCATTTACCGCTTTACCATATCGGAAAAATAACAGCAGCAGATACACCAATTACCCTGCTAGACCGCGACGGCTTTACCGTTCCCTATGACCGCACAGGCTGGGATCATCGCCCAAAACAGGCGCATTAATCGGGGCTAACTTATTTATATTTCAAGACTAATTTTATGATGCGGGGAGAGATTAAAATCACGCCAACCACCGCCATAAAGATAAAACTTGTTGCATTTTCGCTAAAGGCTGCGCTTGGTTGCAGTAAGGTAATGGTCAGGTTTTCAATATTGCTTCCAAAATGTGACAATAAAAAACAGCTGGGCGCAATGCCAAGCGCAGTTGCTGCCCAAAATTTAAACGGATGCGGGCGCGTCATGGCTGCCACCATATTAATGAATAATACAGGAAGCATCGGCAGCAATCGAATTCCAAATAAAAGTGAAAAATCATTCAAATTATTTTCTGCGGCAAAGCGGCGCGCTGTCTTGGTGACTTGTTTCTTTAAATGCATTAAAATGCCAATCCGCATAATTACAATGAAGAATAATGAACCAATGCTGATTGATAGCACGCCGATTGTCCCGCCAAGCCAAGGGCCATAAGCATAGCCCGCAATCAAACATAGAATATTTGCAACAGGCAGTGATAGGCTGGCAAGGATGATAAACAAGCATATATAAAGGGTAATGCTAATCCGAATATCAATCACTTGAACCTCTATAATCGGTCGAATAATGTCTGTTAGCAAATCAAATTGGCGCAAGCCCAACATCAGCAATGCGATAATGATAAATCCAATGATAAGATAAATGAGAAATTCTTTGATCATGGTGCATTCACCAGATTAACATGCCCCATTTTGCGCCCCTTGCGTGCTTCCTGCTTGCCATAAAGATGTAAAATTGCGTGATCATCTTGCAAATAATCATTCAGATTTTGAACATCATCGCCAATTAAATTCACCATTTTAACGGAATCGGCAATGCGCTTGCTGCTGCCAAGGGGCAAATTTGATAATATTCTTGCAAGCTGCTGAAACTGGCTGCAATGCGTGCCATCCATTGTCCAATGTCCCGAATTATGGGGGCGCGGTGCAATTTCATTCACCAAAATATGCCCCGCTTGATCCTTAAAAAACTCAATCCCAATGATGCCAACATAATTCAAGCCTTCAACAATTTTGCGTGCATATATTTCCATGATCTTGGATTGCTGGCTGTTAAGCCCTTGGGCTGGCACGGTTGAATGTTTTAAAATTTGGTCTTGATGCTGATTCAGGCTTGGCTCGTAAATGCAAATCGCGCCATCTTGCGCACGCCCCACAATAAGGGAATATTCCGCCGCCAAATCAATGCAGCATTCAACCACATAAGACATGCTGGAATCATAATGATCGTTAAAATAGCGCATGGCTTCTGGAATGTCCCCAGCGGATGAAATGCGCCTTTGACCATGACCATCATATCCAAGCCGCGCGGTTTTGACAATGACGGGAACGCCGCCGCTTGCGCTGATTGACAATTCATCAATGATTGCAGACAGCTGATCAAGCGAGCGCAGGGGCCGGTAAGGCGCAATTTCAATTTCAAGGCTGCTGAAAAATGCTTTTTCGGCAATGCGATCACTTGCAATTTCAAGCGCATTCATTGGCGGAAAGACGGGCGTTAGGTCATTTAAATAACGCACCGCAGCAAGCGGGATATTTTCAAATTCATAGGTAATGACATCAACCGATTGCGCAAAATCGCGCAGCGCATCCCAATCATCCCATTTTCCTTCGATGAAGGGCGATACTTGCCCGCCAGGCATGTGTGTCATTTTTTGATCAAAAACCAGCGTTTCAATGCCAAGCGCATGCGCTGCCATTGCTGTCATCCGCCCCAATTGACCGCTTCCTAATATGCCAATCACATGATTGTTTCTAGGATGATTGTTTCCAGCATGGTTTTTTGCAACATGGTTTTTATGATGATCAGACAAGTTCTATGCCCTAGCTTCTATTTGTTGGAAGGGTTAAAAATTTGCAAATGGTGCATATCCATGCTTATTCCAATTTTTTGACCAATTTGGTGATGATTATGACTATCCACCATACAATAGACCTGTTGCGCTGCATCATCAAGCTGCATTATATACAGAAAATCCGCACCACGGAATGTTTTTTTAATCAAGGTTAGCTTCAAGTCACTGCTTTCATCAATGATAATATCCTCTGGTCTTACCAGCACATCTACTTGCTGATGGGACGCTTGCTGATTTGAGGGGAGGAATTGAACAGGCACTTGCCCCGCAATCACCCCAAGACTGGTTTTTACATGGGTTTCATCCATAATAACCCCCTTAATCATTGTGCTTCTTCCAATAAAATCAACCACAAATCGATTGATAGGGCGGTGATATAAATCATAGGGCGTGTCACATTGCACCAATTTACCGTGATTAATCAAGGCAATATGATCTGCAACGGCAAAAGCTTCTTGCTGATCATGGGTAACCAAAATCGCAGAGACTTTTTCTTGTAATAAAATATCCCGAATTTCAAGCGCAAGCGGTTCGCGCAAAATGGGATCAATCGCCGAAAAAGGCTCGTCCATAAGCAGAATCTTCGGGCTGGGTGCCATCGCACGCGCCAGCGCAACCCGCTGCTGCTGCCCGCCTGATAATTCATGGGGATAGGCATGCTTCTGCTGGGTGATTTTCATCATCTCTAGCAGCGTATCAATTCGGTGCTGGCGCGCCTTATCATCACGCTTATTCAGTCCAAAGCCAATATTATCTGCAACCGATAAATGGGGGAACAGTGCAAAATCTTGAAATACCATTCCAATATGGCGGCGTTCTGGGGGGATAAACACATCTGGTGCGCTAATGATTTTGCCATCAACGCTGATTGTGCCTTGCTCTATTTTTTCAAAGCCTGCAACCGCGCGCAACAGGCTTGTCTTGCCGCAACCGCTTGGTCCTAGCAAGCAGCCAATTGTCCCGCGTTCAAAATCAAGATCAATATCGTGCAAAACCGCTTGCGCGTCATAGCGCATGGTTAATTGTTTAATCTGTAAAAGCTTATTCATAATGCTGCTTGCCGCGATGAATGATTGGATGTTGTTTGCGTGTTTTGGTAATAGAGCGACTTATCATAATCACAGGAAGAATACCAGCAACAACAATCGCCAGCGATGCAGGCGCGGCTTCTGCAAGCCGTTCATCCGATGCCAATTCATAAGCGCGCACAGCCAGCGTATTATAATTAAACGGGCGCAAGACAAGCGTGATTGGCAATTCTTTTAAAACATCAACAAATACCAACAAAAATGCCGTCCACAAGCTGCCTTTAAGCAAGGGCAAATGAATTTTTGACAAGATTGATCGCGGTGAATGCCCAAGTGCGCGCCCTGCATCATCCAGCGTGGGTTTAATTCGGATCAACCCCGATTGCACCCCCCGTAATGATAAGGTCAGAAACCGTACCAAATAGGCAAAGACCAGCCCAACCAGCGTGCCGCTTAACAACAGCCCC
This sequence comes from Alphaproteobacteria bacterium, assembly GCA_045106055.1. Lineage (GTDB taxonomy): Bacteria > Pseudomonadota > Alphaproteobacteria > CBDDJK01 > CBDDJK01 > JBGCED01. The sequence continues at coordinate 2,782 of JBGCED010000051.1, read as the reverse complement.
GTTGAAATGTTAAATTGCGCGCGCATAAAGCCATCAATCCGATTATCAACAAAGGCAAGCGGAATTAATACACCAACCGCCAACACAGTTCCAGGAATGGCATAGCCAAGCCCAACCAGCGACACAGTAAGCCCAATGAGGCGGTTTGATAAGACCCGCTGCCCATAGGCAAGAATGACCGCAATCCCCACCGCGCAGCACGCGGTTATAAATGCCAATAGCAAGGAATTATAGAATAGAATTAAAAATCTAAAATTGATTTGAATAGCGGCAACCTCAATACACCATAATAATAATTGGATCGCAGGCAGCAAAAAACCAAAGATCACAGGGATCGCGCAAAAGCCAATCGCCAGCCATGCCTTATAGCCTGTTAGGGGAATCGGTTTGATATTTTGATGCCGCTGGCTGGTATCATGGAATTTTGCCTTTTTGCGCGATTTCACTTCCACCACCACCAGCGCAAAAATAAAACATAGCAATAAAGCCGATAATTGCGCCGCGCCAGCATCGCTGCCAAGCCCTTGCCATGTTCTGAAAATGCCTGTGCTAAAGGTGCTAATCCCAAAATAATGCACGGTGCCATAATCTGCCAGCACCTCCATCAATACCAAAGATAGCCCCGCAATGATGGACGGGCGGGCAAGCGGCAGCGCCAACATTGCAAAAGTGCGCCACGCGCCGTGACCCAAGGAACGGCTAACCTCCAAAACGCACAAGGATTGATTTAAAAAGGTCGCGCGCGTCAATAAATATAAATATGGAAACAGGACAAGCGCAAGCATCAAAACCGCCCCGCCAAGCGATCTTACCTGCGGGAAATAATATTCTCCGTAATTTAAATCCCAAATATTGCGAATGGCAGATTGCACAATGCCGCCCGAATCAAGCAGCCCTGTATAGGTATAGGCGATAATATAAGCAGGCATTGCCATGGGCAGCAACAATGCCCATTCAAAAAAAGCGCGACCTTTAAAGCTGCACATGGTCACCAGCCACGCACAGCTTACCCCGCCAAACAAAGTTAGCAACCCAACCCCTACCATCAAAATTGCGGAATTGATGACATAATCCACAAGCACCGTTTCAATTAAATGCTGCCAAATATCAAAGGCTGGCACAAATAAATAGCCAAAAATGACCAAAAGCGGAAGCGCAAACAGCAGCCCAATAAAAAAAATAGTGGCAAGCCCCATAGAATGAGACCAGCCATATTTGAACCATTCCTTGGGGAGAAAGCGCAAAAATCGGTTTGATTTTGCGCCTTGCCCCCCCAAAGAATGGCGTTGATGCCTAGATTTTATGGTGTTTAAGCGATCGCCTATTTCCATCCAGTACGATCCATTAATTTTACGGCTTCTGGGTTTAATTCACCAAGCTTGGAAAACCCAACCAGATCCGCCTTAAAGCTGCCCCAGCTTTTTAATAGGGGGCTTGGCTCTATCGTTTCCACAACAGGATATTCTCCATTGGTGTCTGCATACCATCTTTGCGCTTCATCCGACAATAAATATTCAATCAGTGCAACCGCAGAATCATAATTCTTAGCAGATTTGGCAATCACCGCCCCTGAAATATTCACATGAACGCCGCGCCCATCAACGCCGTCGCCTGATTGATTTGGCCAGAATAAGCCGATTTTCTGGGCTGCTTCCCGTTTCATTTTATCTGCACCATTCATCATGACTGCAAAATAATAGCTGTTGGCAATCGCGACATCGCATTCACCCGCTGCAACCGCCATAAGCTGGTCGGTATCCCCGCCTTGGGGGCGGCGCGCAAAATTATCAACAAGCCCCGCAGCCCATGTCCGCGCAGGCTCAACCCCATCATGGGCGACCATTGAAGCCACCAAGGATTGGTTGTAAATATTGCCTGATGATCGGATGCAAACCCGCTTGTGCCATTTTTTATCCGTTAAAGCCTGATAGGTTGAAAGCGCGCCAGGTAAGATCTTTTCTCTGTTATAAAAAATCGGCCTTGCGCGCATGCTCAGCCCCACCCAATGCATATCTTGATCGCGATAAGCAGCGGGCAATCTTTGTTCAATTTTATCGCTGATGATCGGCTGGGTCAACCCCGCATCCACTGCGCGGTAAAGCCGCCCTGCATCCACCGTTAGCAACAGATCGGCAGGTGAATTTATGCCCTCAAGCTGCAAGCGTTTCATTAAATTATCGGCTTTTCCCGTTACGATATTCACTTCAATTCCCGTTTGCTGGGTAAAGCGTTCCAACAAGGGCAGAATCAGCACCTCTTTACGGGCAGAATAAAGATTAACCTCTTGCGCATTTGCCTGCGGCTGCATTATTGCGCCGATCATTAACCCCACCACCAAAGACCCCAACAAAAACCTATATAGGCGATGATCTGTGGCATCTTGTGCATTTGCTTGGCGTTTTAAAATACTAAATTTCATTTTATTATGCTCCAAAATTTCTAAATGAAAATGATAATCATTATCATTTAGACCCAAATGAAAAATAACGCAAGCCCTTTTTTAAATTTTTTATCCCGTTATGCGCCAGCGATTAAATTAGAATTTAGTATAATGATGAACTGATATAACCCCCTAATCCAGAAGGTTTAGGATATTCTTCAATCTGTGAACTTGATCATTGCGAAACAGAAAACAAGTCGTTAATAATCATTAGAATATTCAACATAATATAAAGAAAAAACAATTATAAAAAGAAATTGCTTTTATTTGGATAATGTTATAATATTTATCGTAATGTTTCATGTAAGGATATGATTCGTTGATGTTTATTACGCAATGTTT
>JBGCED010000050.1:0-5859 GCA_045106055.1 Alphaproteobacteria bacterium | reverse complement strand
ACTTTGATTTAAGCCGTTTTCCCAAACGATTTCAGACCAATTCACAGCACCAACTTGATCAAATACAAAAGTATTTTCTGCGGCGGTAATCGCACCAGATGATAATTCCAATATGACATTATTGGTTAAATCATAGGCTGCGGCTCCCCCCGATTTTAGTTCTGCTGTGGGTGCATTGTAAATATCAAAATTAAAAATATCCAGCACCAGCCCAGAATTTACACCTGCATCAATGAATATGCGGCTTATGCCTGAATCTGCTTTGTGATCTGTTACCATTTCAGTTCCAACACCTTCAATAATGCCGAATTTAAAATCTGAAATTTCAATTTTCTCAAATTGCATGATATGGGTGACCGAATTATCAAGCTCATCTTGATTATTTGCGTTTGGTTCGCGATATTCAAAACGGCCATGATCTTCTATGCTCAGCGTGTCAACAACAACAGCATCACCTGTTGAACTGCCGCCTGTGACAAAAATTTCATCACCATGTACAGAGACAATGTCTAGCATTGCATTTGAACCATAATATTTCTCAGCACCGTTAATTGTGCTAATTTCATCGTGACCCGATAGCGACCCCGTTTTAAAATCATATAGAATATTGGCTGAAGAAAAATCGGTTAAAGTGATGGTGTCAATCCCTGTTCCAAGCTTAACTTCCTCGACCTGACTTAGATAGACTTTTCCGCTTTCAATGTTAAGCGTGGCAGTCGCATCAGTTAAAACAAGATTGCCAGCCTTGCTGCCAGATACTTTTAATGTATCATCGCCCTCATCGCCGTGGAGGGTAACGCTTTTATCGCCGCTGGTTGAAACCAGATTAAATTGATCATTACCGCCCCTGCCATAGACCTTTAAATCGGTTAATCCAAAATCAATCTTATCATCAAATATTGTTAGCACGGCGGTTGTTGAACGCGTCAAGTCAGCAGCATCAACATTTACAGGACCATGATAATCCTGGGTAACATGATTATAATCAATATCTGTTTCACCAGTTGGCAGCGTGCTATCATTTAACAGCTGGTTTGATTCAAAATCAACAGTATAAGGATAATTTTGTGCGCCTGCCGCTGTATTTTTAACCGTATCGGTGGCAATGATTGAAAAGGTTAGCGTATCGCCATGACCAAATATTTTCTTTTGATCAGCGGTTAAACCTTGATAAAGCAGCTTCCAATTTCCTTGATCATCCACCTGAATATCATTAATCGTTTGTGTATCTGTGCCATCGGTAAAGGTTAGGGTGATGGTTGCCTTTGCTTCTGCGGTGCCTGTGATAAAGGGAATGGTCGCCCCATCACCAAACACATCCTTGACGGTGTCTGGGGTGGTTGCCGCAAAAGTCAGGGTTGGCACATCGGTGCTTGAATCAACAATATAGGTAGTTTCTGCGGTGCTTGCTGTATTGCCCACTGGGTCTGTTTGGGTTACGGTAATGGTAATTTCATCATCATGCGCAAGATTAAGATCCGTGAAGCTATCAAGCGATAATGACCAAGTTTGATTCGTACCTATGGTGGCTTTTGCCGTATAATCCTTATTGCCTTGTGTGATGGTCACATCCACCGAAACGGTTGAACCTGATTCCGTAACCGTTCCTGAAAGCGTCGCATCGGCTGCAATTTTGCCTTCTGATGATTCGCTAATCACAAGCGTGGGCGCTGTGGTGGTGGCATCCACGGTATAGGTTGCTGTGGTGCTTTGGCTGGTATTGCCAAGCTTATCGGTTATGGTCGCTTGAGCAGTAACTGTTTTGCCATCCTCTAATACAAGCCCTGAAACACTGTCAAGCTTGACACTCCAAGTGCCATCTGCGCCAACGATAAAAGGGAAAGCCTTGAAAGATGAGCTACCTTGAAAAACGCTAATGTCGATGGTTGCTCCTGCTTCTGCAGTACCAGTAATCGAGGCATCGGCTGCGACGCTGGTTCCTGAAGCATTATCAAATGCAAGATCATTAATCTTGGCTTCGGCATCAACAATATAGGTTGTAGCCTCGCTGTTTTGCGTGTTGCCCACCGCATCGGTCACTTTGAATGTGAAAGTTAAATTACTACCATGCGCGAAATTAAGCCCCGCTATGTCTTCAAGGACAATATCCCATGAACCTGTTTCATTTGCCACTAAAATATGGGTGACATCATCGCCATTTGCTTGAGCAATTGTAAGCTCTATTTCCGAACGGGGTTCAGCGCGATCAATCGTCAAAATAGATTTTGGTCCAATCGGATCGCCGTTTTTGCTATTAAAGGATATTGTCGGCAAGGTCGTGGCGGCATCCACCGAATAGGTTGTTGGTATGCTGCTTGCGTCATTGCCCGCTTTATCAGTCGCTGTTGCTGTAATGGTAATGCTGCTTTGATCGGTTAAATCAAGCCCATCTATATCGCTAAGCTTAAGGCTCCCTTTGCCATCATCACCGATGGTGACATTAACATCATAACTTGTTCCATCTTTGATTACGTTAACTATAACGGCAGAGCCAACTTCTGCAGTGATTGAAAGGGTTGCATTTGATCCAATTTCAGGACCATCAACCAGAAGATCTATTTCAATCGTGGGGGCGGGTGTGCTTATATCAACAATATAGACCGCATTCACAAGTTCATTGCTATTGCCAAAGGCATCGGTTGCTTTTGCGCTAATGACGATGTCAGTGCCATCTGCAAACATGAAATTTGTAATGGCTTTAAGCTCAACATCCCACTTGCCCTCATCATCCGCTCCAACATCACCCGCTTTTGTATTAACAGTAAAGGTTTTGCCATTATGGATAATGGTGATTTCTACATTTGCGCCCGCTTCTGCTGTGCCTGTAACCACGGCATCACTTTGAATTTTACCATCAACCGCGCTTGCAATCGTAAATGCTGGAACGGCGGTAAACGCGTCAACCGTATAAACCGCCGCAGATGAGGATGATGGTTCGTTGCCAAACTTATCGGTTGCGGTTGCGGTGATGGTTAATATTTCGTCATGGGCAAGACCAATACCCGCCATTTGATCGGCAGTAAGCTGCCATGTGCCATCAGCTGCTGCGGTGATGTCTGTAATGGTGACATCATCCTTGCCCGTCCGGCTAATGGTAACAGAAACAGTTGCGCCCGCTTCAGATGTGCCAGCAATGACGGCATTATCACCAATCTTGCCGCCATCCGCGCCCGCAATTTCAATTTTGGGCGTGTCCGTTTTTGTGTCAACGGTATATTCAACAGAATCGGCACTTTTCGTATTATCAAACTTATCAGTTGCGGTTGCGGTGATGGTCAATGTTTCGTCATGGGCAAGACCAATATCCGCCATTTGATCGGCAGTAAGCTGCCATGTGCCATCAGCTGCTGCGGTGATACCTGTAAGGGTGATATCATCCTTGCCCGCCCTGCTAATGATAACAGAAACAGTTGCGCCCGCTTCAGCTGTGCCAGCAATCACGGCATCGCCCGAAATTTTATTACCATCCGCGCCTGTGATGTTGATGATGGGCGCAGCTGTGCTGGTGTCAACAATATAGGCTTGCGATGTGGCGGTTGCGGTGCTTCCTGATGCATCGGTTGCCGTGACTTCAAGGATCAGCGTGTCGCCATCTTTAGCAGAAACTGTGCTAAGCGGCAGAGTCCAATTCCCCTTATCATCCACGGTTGCGTCATATTCCGTGCCATTAACCTTGATCTTGACGGTTGATCCAACTTCAGTTGTTCCAGAAAATTCGGCATCGGCACCGATGCTGCCATCAATCATCTTGCTAACCGCAATCGTTGGGGCAGTAATGCCTTCATCATAGGTAAAAGCAATATTGCTTGCTTCGCTAACATTGCCGGCATCATCCGTTAAGGTCACGGAAACAGTGACGCTTTCGCCATCTTTAAGCGAATCAAAGCTGCCAGCAGCAGGGGTAAGCGTGCTAAGGTCAAGCACAAATGGCGATGTTATATTTTCAACAATATAACGCAAAATGGTGCCTTGATCGCCCGTTAATAAAATGGTTGCCCGTGTTTCTGGCTGTCCTGATATGGTTAAGATCGGGGCATCCAAGTCTAAATCCCCTGAATCATCAACATTAATTATCAATTTGGGAGCGTCTGGCGCGGTGGTGTCAATGGGTTGCGCCTTTTTATCATCGCCGCCTTTAATGGGGTCATCAGGATTATCATTAATGATTGGTTCTTCTGGAAAGGGATCATCCCCCTCTATTTCGCCATTGGTAGAGGCATTAACCGGCGGCGGAGGCGGCGCTGTGTTTGCACCCTCTGGCGCTTCCTGATTCCCCTCGCCATCTGTATTTGCCTGTGCGTCGGCTTGCGTTGCAAGCTGTGCCTGGACCAATTCCGCAAAGCCGCTATCAACAGCTTCGCCCTCGCTATTTTCTGCCATGCTGGCTTCAACCGCATTTTCAATCGCTTGCACATCATCTGCTGATAAGGCTGCCATTTGCTGGAGATTGCGCCCAATGACTTCTGCGGCACTTTGCACTGTACGGCTAGCAGATACAACGCCTTGAGCATCAGATGAACCCGTTACAGTCGCAAATATATCGGATAGCACCAAAGGTTCAGATGATCCAGCTGGTGTAACTTGAATTGCGCCATCAATTACAGAAATATTGAATCCCATAGAGCCATCTTCTGCCTCCGCAACCTCGCCCGCAACAATCGTGCCGCGCACACCAATGGTTGCAACGGGGGTAACCACCTCCATATCATCAGGGTTGGTCTTTGCGATTTTGCCGCTGATGAATAAAAAGCTTCCCTTTAGCACCGATAGCGCAGAAGAACCGCTTTGTGTTTCTTCATCAAACACATATTCATCAAGCGCCATACGCGCATTTGCACCAAGTGAAAAGATGGTTTCATCAATGAATACCATCTTAATCGCGCCATCGGCATCGGTTTCAATGATTTCATCTTCGTAAAGCTTATCGCCCGCTTTTAGCAAAACACGCGTGCCATTTTCGCGCATCACATATACATCACCCGCAATATGCCCGACCACGGCAATCGATTCGCCATCAATTAAGTTGGTATTGGCTGCAAGCTGAGCGGGGCTGCGATCTTGCGTAACCGAATCAATAAAATCACCAGATAATATTTTACCATCAGCAAAGCTTAGATCGGGGGATGGCTGCGCGTCAAAGAAGCCTTCAATCGTAAAGGTCTCGCCATTTTTACCCTCAAGGATTAAATCGCCCCCTGATTGTACGAAATAATAGCCATCAAGCAATTCCCCATAGCTGGGCGCGCCTTCGGGCATGGCAATTTCAGCAGAATGATTAGAATCATGTTGAAATGCGCTTAAATCAGCACCGCCCGAAACATTATCGGCGTTATTTTCTGATCCTTTAATGCCCTCAATGCCTGCTATGCCCTCAATGTCGCCAGTGGAGAATTTTGAATTCGTCATATCGTTTTTCATGGTGGCAAATCCTTAAAATATATAAAATATCATCAATGACCATTCGCTTGCGAAATTAAAGAAGCAATATCATTTCATATATCTTAATATAGCATAATTGACCAGAAATTCAAAATTCTTTAATTGCGCGTAACCCTTTCTGGAAGCAGATTGCAGCCAATAATGCCTGTTATGTGATGATGATCACCATGATAATTACACTGTCAAGGCACAAGGCGGGGCGGATTTTATCTGCTGCGCGGGCTTGCGCTTTTTATCTACTGCGCAGGCTTGCGCTCGGGGTCAGCATCACAGCAGCTATTATTTATCGCCCATGCGCAAGGCTTGCAGGAAAGCGGATTGGGGAATGTCAACCTTGCCAAATTGGCGCATTTTCTTCTTTCCCTCTTTTTGCTTATCAAGCAATTTGCGTTTGCGTGAAATATCGCCGCCATAGCATTT
>JBGCED010000049.1:0-3854 GCA_045106055.1 Alphaproteobacteria bacterium | reverse complement strand
GTTTGGCGATGGCAGTCAATTTGAAACTTTGCGAGCAAAATTTGGCGAGATGCGCTTTTGTGCCATTCCAACTGGCGCGTTTCAGCCGCGCTTGTTTATGGAATATTCCCACATGAACCCCGCTGAAGCGGTCAAGGCTTATCAAATATTGAATGGCAAATATGCCCATGCGATACATCATGGCGTATTTCCGCTGGGGGAAGATGGGCCTGTTGAGGCGGATATGGCACTTTTTAGCGCGCTTGAAGCAGCAGAAATTTCACAGGATTTATTTAGATCCCTGCCTGTTGGCGGTTTTTGGCTGATTGAGGATTAGGGGTTCTTTTGCCCCGTTAATCAAAGATTAACTTTTCTTTTGTAAACTGCGATTTGCAAGCACACGGCGCAATGTTTCTGCGCGTTTATCGCGTTTTTCTTGTTCCAGCTTGTCTGCAAGCGCGCGGTCAATCCCCGTTGGGTTGGTTGGGCTGGTTGGCAGCGCAGCAGATGGGCTTGCTTGACTGGAGTTTGGCTGACTGGAATAGGCAGAATCAGCTGGTGCTTGCGCGGTTGGCGGCGTGGCTGGTGCTTGTGTGGTTGGTGCTTGTGTGGCTGGTGCTGGCGTGGTTGGTGCTGGCGTGGTTGGTGCTGGCGGTTCGCCAGAACGCCCTGCTGCTTGCGTGGCTGGTAGTTGCGTTTTTGTGGCTGCGGCTTGATCCAGCTGGGCGGGGGTTAGCATATGATCCAATGCTGCTTTTCCTTGATCAAGCTGTTGATGATGCTGATCGCGCAGCCGTTCTGATTCTTCGGGATCATCGGCGGGATTTCCAAGCAGTCCCGCGCCAATTTGGCGGTTAATATTAATCAAAACATCTAATTTTAGGGGATCGGGCGCACCCAGAATATCAACCGATCGCTTATCAATAAAATTAGAAAGATTGACCAAATTAGAGCGCACATTGATCGGAACTTCGGTTTGCGGGTCAAGCATTGCGGATTGAATGATCGTCCAAACCCGCCAATTTAAGCGCACAATTTCTTTTATTTTTGAACCATCTTGGTCTTTTTTGGCATTATCCAAACGCCGCGCAAGCTCCACCAATGCCCATCCTTCTGCCTTATTGGCAGGGGCATTCATCAAAGCCATCCGATTTTGATCTGAATAAGGATTAGCCATAATTTAAAATCAACATCAGCAACACCCCTTAAATCTAAGGTGCAGCTGTGTCAGTTTTCCGTTGCTTTAAAATAAATGTAACCATGGTAAAATATTATTAAGCTCCCCAACAGCAAATTTAAACCAGTTTTAAATATAATCATTATCAACTATATAAATTCAACCAAATAATAAAGCAAATAATAAAACCGCATATTGCGGTTGCTTGCCGATTTATTTGATATTATATGATAATAATCATAAATTCACACCAGTTAAGGGCGTGATTCTGTGATTTGGCAAGTTTGATCTGGTGTTTTTAGTAAAAAACATCCTTGGTTTAATATCACTTAAAAAGAAATTGCATCTTTTAAAAGAATCACTTAATCATTTTTGGATTGTTTTTTAACTATATTGAAATTTGCTTTAAGGTGCTTAACAGATGCAACAAAATCATAATTACCGCCATCATAACAATGTTGAACAAAATATTAAAAAAATGGCCCTTATATTGGTGCTGTCTGTTGGAATCTCTGCTTGCGCGCAGCTTGGTGTAAATTCAGGCTCACGCGATACGGTGACGACAAGCAGCAATTTAACCTCCAGCTCTGCGCCGCTTAACGATGGGAATGGAAAATCAATTGAAACGGTGCCGCCCAATATTTTGAATATTCCTGGAATTCCCATTCCAGATGGGGTGTCTGTATCCATGGGCGATACGGTGATTGTTGGCGCGGATGATGTATGGTCGGGGCAGGTCGTAATGAATTCTGAAAGTTACCAGCCGATACAGCTGGTTGAATTTATGCGGTTAAATATGCCGCGCTATGGTTGGATGGAAACGGCGATTGTGCGCTCGCGCCGAACCTCTATCACTTTTGTACAAGATGATCGTTTTGCAACGGTGCGCGTTCAGCCACGCGAAGATGGCGGCAGTGAGATTGATATTGTGGTCTCTCCTGCGGGGCAAGCAAAAGCGCGCTTTCCAAATGGCGTTCCTTATGATCAAGTGCCGCAAAATTCACCGCTTGAGCCTGTTATGCCGATGGAGCCCATCATCCTAGAAGAATCACTTAATTAAACAAAGATAAAGATATTGCCGATGAATGATTCGCTTATTCTTTACCATGAACAAGATCATATTGCGTGGGTAACGCTTAATCATCCCAAAAGCTATAATGCGTTATCGGCTGCGATGATTGATGCGCTGCAAGCAAGAATTGATCAGCTTAATGATCATTCGGATATTGCGGTTTTAATCATACAAGGCGCGGGCAAGGGCTTTTGCGCAGGGCATGATTTAAAAGAATTGGCGGATATTGAACATATTACGGATCGCCGCGCTTTGTTTGAAAAATGTTCAAATTTGATGCTTGCAATACAGGCTTTGCCAATGCCCGTCATTGCGGGGGTGCACGGCGTTGCAAGTGCTGCGGGCTGTCAGCTGGTTGCCAGCTGCGATCTTGCCTTTGCTGCCAATGATGCAAGATTTGGCACGCCTGGGGTTAATATTGGGCTTTTTTGTTCAACGCCGATGGTGGCACTTGGGCGCGCGATTGGGCGCAAGCATGCGATGAAGATGCTGCTTGAAGGGGAATTAATCAATGCCGCAGACGCGGTGTCTTATGGCTTGATCAATGAAGCGGTTGCACCCGATCAGCTGGAACATAAATTGCGCGAATCGGCGATGAAAATTGTATCAAAATCGCGCGCAACCATTAAAATCGGCAAGCAAAGCTTTTATCGCCAGCTGGATATGGATGTTGCCTTAGCTTATGATTATTGCAGCGAGATTATGGCGCTTAACCTTGGCGCGCCCGATGCAAAAGCGGGGATTGATGCGTTTTTAACCAAAACCGCCCCCAAATGGTCGCATAAATCTTAAAATCCGTTATGATCCCTTATGCTTTAAGGTTCATTATCCCGTTTTCTTCATCGCAACATGAACAATTTTTAATAAATTGCTTGACTAATCCAAGCTAACTTGCCCATACTTGTAACCCTAGCGATCATAATTTACTGAAAATATTCATATTTAAATTATGATCAATGCGTTTTTACGGGGATGGATTTTATAAATCTGTTCATTTCATAAAAATGCGAATGTAACCCTATTTAAGATGTTCGTTGATAAGCGATCACTCAAAAAAGCAGGAGACAATTAATGGCTTTCAAACGCTTCCTATCGCGCGATAAGCGCAAATATGTTTTACCTTCCGAGCGCGCGCTTGGACATGATGTTCATTCCTATATGCCTGAACTTAGCGATCAGCTATTCAAGGGTAAAATTGACCGCCGCGACTTTTTACGGCAATCTGCGTTGCTTGGCGTGTCTGCGGGTGCTGCCTATGTCATGGCAGATAAATTAACGGGTCAAAGCCTGATTGGTGCAGCGCGCGCTGATGGTCATGGAACGCCAAAAAATGGCGGCGTGTTGCGGGTTTCAATGCCTGTACAAGAAGTAACAGATCCTGCATCATTTAGCTGGACTGAACCTTCAAATATTTCGCGCTGGATGGTTGAATATTTGGTGCGCACAGGCGCTGATAATGTCACTGTGCCTTATTTGGCAGAGGGCTGGGAAGCATCAGATGATTTGAAAAGCTGGGTATTCCATTTGCAAAAAAATGTCACTTGGAGCAATGGCGATCAATTTGGCGCAGATGATGTGGTCGCAGCGATCACACGCTGGCTTGACCCAGAAACAGGATCATCCAAT
>JBGCED010000048.1:0-16786 GCA_045106055.1 Alphaproteobacteria bacterium | reverse complement strand
GGCAAGAAAAGCCTGATCAGGCATTCAAAGCCTATGGTCGATTAATTGAACTTTATGGCGACAGAGCAGAAATAGAGCTTGCAGAACTCGTGGCATTGGCGCTTCTCGGTAAGGTAGGCATCCTGTTCCAACAGGATAAGCAGATGGCAGCGCGGGAATCACTTAATCAAGCCCTAGCGCATGCCATAAGGTTTTTGGACGAAGCGCATGAAGTTACAAAACATATTCATGATGTTCTAAAGAAAGCGAGTGTTTAAAGCTGCTATATCCTAAGCATGCATCTTAAACCATGCGGGGGTCGGATAGATGCCCGTTAATGGCGCTGGCAACCGCCATGATTGGGCTGACCAAATGGGTGCGCCCGCCGCGACCTTGGCGGCCTTCAAAATTGCGGTTTGAAGTGGATGCACAGCGTTCTTCGGGCTTTAATTTATCATCATTCATCGCAAGGCACATGGAACAACCAGGCTCACGCCAATCAAAGCCCGCTTCCATAAAGATTTTATCAAGCCCCTCTTGCTCGGCTTGCTGCTTGACAAGTCCAGATCCTGGCACAATCATCGCATCCACCGCTGTGGATACTTGCTTGCCTTCTTTTAAAAATTGCTGGGTAAGGGCTGCTGCTGCGCGCAAATCCTCTATTCTGCCATTGGTGCAAGAACCGATAAAAACCTTATTAATTTTAATTTCTTGCAGTTTTGTACCAGGCTGCAAGCCCATATAATCCAGCGAGCGTTTGACCGCCTGTTGCTTTGCCTGATCCTTGAAATCTTCAGGCGCAGGCACAACCCCATCAATTGGCGCAACATCTTCGGGGCTGGTTCCCCATGTCACTTGCGGCACAATATCGGTTACATCGATCACCAGCTCGTCATCATAGGTTGCAAGCGGATCGCTTGGCAGGCCTTGCCAAAATTCAACCGCGCGGTCCCATTGTTCGCCCTTTGGTGCAAGCGGACGCCCCTTAATATAATCATAGGTTTTTTGATCGGGCGCAACAAGCCCCGCACGCGCGCCAGCCTCAATTGCCATATTGCATAAGGTCATGCGCCCTTCCATCGATAAGGCACGCACCGCATCCCCGCAAAATTCAATCACTTTACCGCTGCCGCCTGCAGTGCCAATCTTGGCAATGATGGATAGGACAAGGTCTTTGGCGGTATAGCCTTGATTGAAATCCCCCTCAACCAATACCCGCATATTGCGCGGGCGGGCTTGAACAAGGGTTTGGGTGGCAAGGACATGCTCAACCTCGGATGTGCCAATGCCAAAGGCAAGCGCACCAAAAGCACCATGGGTTGATGTATGAGAATCCCCGCATACAATCGTGGTGCCTGGCAGTGTAAAACCTTGTTCAGGACCAATAATATGCACAATCCCCTGACGCAAATCATCCAGCCCAAAATAAGTAACACCAAATTCAGCGCAATTTGCAGCCAAAGTATCCACTTGCAGCTTGCTTTCAGGATCGCTAATGCCTTGATCGCGGTTGCTGGTTGGCACATTGTGATCTGCAACCGCAAGCGTAAGGTCGGGACGGCGCACTTTGCGCCCTTGGTTACGCAACCCCTCAAACGCTTGGGGGCTTGTAACCTCATGCACAAGATGACGGTCAATATATAAAATGCCCATGCCATCAGGCGACATATCCACAAGATGATTATTCCATATTTTATCAAATAGGGTTTGCGGCTTGGTGGCTGGGCTATTCATATTTATTATCCTAGAAAATAGGTGATCAATTCAAAAAAAATTACTTTGCTTCAACCTTGATCGGACGGCCATTTTTCATGCCGCGACCCGTTGTGCGCTCGGTAATGCGGGCGGATTTACCCGATAATTCGCGCAAATAATAAAGCTTGGATTGACGCACTTTACCACGGCGAATAAGCTCAATCCCTTCAAGGCGCGGGGAATAAAGGGGGAAAATACGCTCAACCCCCTCACCATAAGAGATTTTACGCACCGTGAATGAAGAATTCAAACCCGCATTGCGCCGTGCCAAGCACACGCCTTCAAATGCCTGTACCCGCTCGGTCGTGCCTTCCACAACTTTCACACGCACGCGAACCGTATCGCCAGGTGAAAATTCAGGAATGCCCGCTGCGGGGGTTCTTTTTTCAACTTGTTTTGCTTCAAATTCTTGAATTAAGGGATGTGTCATTTTTAGTTTCCTTTTCTTTTAATTAAGCGTCTATTGGTTAAATTTCAAATTATATTTTATTCTATATCGGTTAAGCTTGCTGCAATTGATCTTGGTATTTTGTCCAAAGATCGGGGCGGTTGCGTTTGGTAATGGCTTCTGCTTGCGCGCGCCGCCAAGCCGCAATATTTTGATGATGCCCCGTTTGCAAAATCTCTGGCACAGCGCGCCCTTGCCATGTGACGGGGCGGGTATAATGGGGATATTCCAGCAAGCCATCCTCAAAGCTTTCCTCGATTAAGGATTCAGGCTTGCCAATCACGCCAGCGCGCAAACGCAGCACCGCATCCGTCATGGCAAGCGCTGGAATTTCGCCGCCTGTAAGCACAAAATCGCCCAAGCTCACTTCCAAAATATCCCAATGATCCAGCACCCGCTGATCAATCCCTTCATAACGCCCGCACAGGATTTTAAGCCCGTCCCCTGCTGCAAATTGCTTTGCAAGCGCTTGATCCATTACTTTTCCTTTGGGGCTTGGCGCAATCAAAATGCCTTTTCGTGAAGCGCATGCCGTTAATGCCCGATCAATGACATCGGCGCGCATCACCATGCCCGCCCCGCCGCCAAACGGGGTATCATCAACATTATGATGCTTATTATCCGCATAATCACGAATGTTAATCAGCGCCATATCCCACAGACCTTTATCCCTTGCTTTTCCAAGCACTGAACAGCCAAGCGGGCCTGGGAAAATATCAGGAAATAGCGTAAGCATGGTAATTTGAAAGGGGGCAGCATTCATGCCATTGCTCATGGTGCTGTTCCTTCCGCCATCTGCGCCGCATCCAATTTCACCAGCAAATTGGATAATTCCAGCATTTGGTCAAAGGCTGGGCGCTGCACCTTAATGCGGGCTTGCCTCATGTCAATTTGCGGGACATTTTCCTTGGTGAAAGGCAGTAAAATGCGCCCTGCCAGCACTTGCTTGCCATCAACCAGCTGATCTGCGGCAAGGTCAACTGCAATTTCCAGCAAATCTTCTGCGCCGTAATTTTGAACCGAGACAATGCTGCCCAGATGATGATCCGCATCATCCACCACGCTTAACCCCATAAGATCACAATGATAAAATTCATCATCATCCTTGGGGGCTGGCAATTGATCGCGCTTAATGTAAATCGCTGTATTTTGCAGTTTTTCTGCTTGATTGCGATCATTCACCCCCTCTATACGGCATAAAAAGCTGCCCTTTAACATATTGGAAGGCGTGACATTAAGCTTATTTTGATGCTGATCAAACACAGGCATATAATCAAATAAATTATCCGCAGGATCGGTATAGCTGATGATTTTCACCATGCCCTTAACCCCATGCACGCCGCGAATAAGCCCCACCTGCACCAGATTTTCATCAGGCACAAAGCGCGTATTTGCTTTATCTATATGGGGCTTTGTCATCATGTTACAGGATTATCGCAAGCTTTATTAAGGTTAAAAGGCTTTGGCTTACGCAGCCGAATCGCCAGCAGCAGAATCATCCGCAGCGGGTTCTTCTGATGGTGCGTTTGCTGCTGCTTCTGCTTCTGCCTTGGCGGCGGCTTCTGCTTCTGCTGCTTTTTGCGCAGCTTCTTCGCGTTCACGAATCCGCTCTTGCGCTTTTGCTTTGGGCAGATGCTGCTTTGTTTGCTCTGGATATTTGCGTGCTTCGATTAACCCAAGCAGGCTTAGGAATTTTGCAACGCGATCGCTTGGAATTGCACCAACCGACAGCCAATATTGCGCGCGCTCTTGATTGATCCGCATCCGCTCTTCAGAATCCTTTGGCACCATCGGATTGAAAAAACCAATTTTTTCAACATAGCGCCCATCGCGCGGTGCCCGTGTATCGGCAACCACAATATTATAAAATGGGCGTTTTTTTGACCCCCCACGGGACATACGAATGGCAATACTCATAAATAAAATCTCCTATTAATGTGTTTTTAAAATAATTTAATTCGTTGTAACTTACTGTTTTTTTTAAACTTTATTTGCGTTTTTTCTTACGCTTATTATTGGTTTTCTTGCGCGGCATAGCGCCCATCATTGCGCCCAAATCAGCGGGCATTCCGCCCATTCCTGCACCGCCCATTCCTGCACCGCTCATCATGCCAGCAGGCATGGAATTACCGCCCGCGCCCATCATTTTGGTTAATGCGCCCATCAGTCCACCGCCGCCTTGCGCCATCTGCTTCATCATTTTCGCCATCATTGCATGCTGTTTAAGCAAGCGATTAACTTCATTCGGGCTTGTGCCTGATCCTGCGGCGATCCTGCGTTTGCGCGATGCATGCAGCAAATCAGGATTTTTACGCTCTGCCTTGGTCATGGATGAAATGATCGCGGCTTGCCGTGCAAAATTTTTACCATCCAGCTTTGAAGGATCAACCTGTTTCATCATTTGACCCATGCCAGGGATCATATTCATCAATGACCCCGCCCCGCCCATTTTCTTCATCTGTTGCAGCTGGGTTGCCATATCATTTAGGTCAAAGCGACCCTTTTGCATTTTCTTTGCAAGCTTTTCCGCTTCATCCTGTTCGATTGTCTCGGCTGCTTTTTCAACCAAGGACACAATATCGCCCATATCAAGGATGCGCCCTGCAATGCGTTTTGCATCAAATTGTTCCAGCGCACCGATACCTTCGCCCACCCCAAGGAATTTAATTGGCATTCCCGTTACATGGCGCATGGATAGCGCAGCCCCGCCCCTTGCATCACCGTCAATTCGCGTTAATACAACCCCGCTTAATCCAAGCTGCTGATGGAAGGCATCGCCTGTGCGTGCTGCATCTTGCCCCGTCATCGCATCAGCAACCAGCAAGGTTTCGGTCGGATTGGCGGCTTTTTTAACCGCTTCCAATTCATTCATCAGTGCAATATCAATGGTGGTGCGCCCCGCACTATCCAAGATAAGCGCATCATACGCCCCAAGCTTTGCCGCTTGCAATGCGCGTTTTGTAATTGCGATTGGATCTTGACCTTGAATGATCGGCAGCACGCTTAACCCGTTGGTTTCCGCCAACTGGCGTAATTGTTCTTGCGCAGCAGGGCGCTGAACATCCAAGGAAGCAAGCAAAATTTTCTTATTTTGCTTATTCACCAGATGATGGGCGATTTTTGCACTGGTCGTGGTTTTACCCGACCCTTGCAGCCCGACCATCAAAATCACCGCAGGCTTTGGCACGAATAAATTAAGCGTGGCGGGGATGGGATTGCCATCTTCATCAAGCGCACTTGCCAGCATATTGACCATCGCATCATGGACAATTTTAACGACTTGCTGACCAGGGCTGATGGATTTAATCACCGATGCGCCTGTGGCTTCGGATTTTACCTGTTCAATAAAGCTTTTAACCGCAGGCAGCGCAACATCCGCTTCAAGCAAAGCAAGGCGAATGTCTTTTAACGCAGCCTCAACATCTTCAACGCGCAAGCTGCCGCGCTTTTTCAGCCCGTCAAAAATATCGCCTAATTTTGAACTTAACCCGTTAAACATTGCAGAATATTACCTTAATAACACAAAAAGAACCAGTGCGCGACACTCGCGGACTGGTGCTTAAATTCATTCTGCTTATAAAGCCAAACACCCAGCTTTGCAAGGATAAATTATCAAGCCTGATCTTGATGATTACAGCTGGTTTTTTCAGAAAGCTGAACGGGCTTTTTAATATAGCGCGCTTTTTTAAATAATAATTTAAACGCTTGATAATGAATAAGCAAGATCACCTTTAGCGATAATAATTTATGCTGCCAAAAAGCACGGCGCAACGATTGCTTGGTCAAGGGTTCAAACTTGCCTTGCAGCAGGGTTTTTAGCATCAATCCCGCTTGCTGGTGATCATCATAATCAATGATCGCCTTGAATAATGTGTCATTCACATCAAAGCGCATATGATATTCGCCCGTTCGCGGCAAAAAAGGCGATACATGAAATAATTTGGCGGCTTTAAGCATATGATCTGCGGTAATATTCTTGCCATCTGGCAGCGCGCAAATATAGCTGTGGGTTTCATTAAAAGTATTATTTACCTCCAAAATAACCGCCCGCAAATTGGCATTCTCATCATGGCATAAATAAAAACTAACAGGGTTAAACCCATATCCAAAAATACGCGGCATCGCAATTAAAATGATTGATTGAACCCCGCCAATATCATGCGCGGCAAGCTGCGTCATCGCCCATTCATTCAAGCTTGATCCATCTCGATGCCCGTGATCTTTCACATGAAAGCTAAGCAAGCCAAAACGGTTAAGCGGCAGCATAATATCTTGTTCTTGGGCATCATTGCGGGTTTGCTGCTCCAGCCAGTTAAGCGGCAAGCAAAGATAATATACGCCATAATGAAATTCATTCACCTTGGGGCGCATCCGTTTATGCATGACTTTTGCACGCAGTAATTTGGGGGAATCCCAAACAGCTTGAGGGGCTATTCCCACGGAATTTTTACCCCAAGCTGCTTGGCAACGCTGATTGCGCTTAACAGCCCATCTTCATGGAAACCATAGCGATTCCACGCCCCGCAATACCAGACATTGCCTGCGCCTTGAATCTCTGCCATCCGTTTTTGCGCTTTAATCGCCGATAGATCAAATACAGGGTGATGCAAAATACATTCATCATGGATCAGCGCAGGGTCGGGCTTATGCGATGGGTTAAGCGTTACAATTAACGGGGAATCGGTCGCAAGTGGCTGTAAATTATTCATCCAATAGCTTAACCGAATGGAAGGGTGATCCACCGAATGATCATTCGCCAAATAAACCCAGCTGGACCATGCGCGCTTGCGCTTTGGCATAAAGCTTATGTCGCTATGTAAAATGACTTTGTTGGGTTGATAGTGGATATTGCCTAAAATTTGCTGCTCCGTCGCGCTGGGCTGATCCAGCATCGCCAAAGCCTGATCCGAATGGCACGCCAAAATCACATGATCATAATGCTCCGTTTGATCGCGTTGATCAGTGATATCAACCCCTGATTCTTTGCGAATAACCTGCTTTACACCGCAATTTAAACGGTAATTGCCATCAAGCCCATCCGCAATCGCCTTAACATATTCGCGGCTGCCCCCTTTCACCGTGTACCATTGCGGCTGATCCTTGACGGTCAACAGCCCATGCTGGTCAAAAAACTGCACCAGTGTTTTTGCGGGGAAACGCAGCATATGGCTTACAGGTGTGCTCCAAATTGCGCCAGCCATCGCCAAAATATAATATTGACGAAACCAATCGCCAAATTTCAAACGGTCCAGCATTTGCTCAATGCTGGCTTCAGGGTTGCGTTCCACAAATCCAATCGCCAAGCGGTTAAAGCGTAAAATTTCAGCAACCATTTTCCAATATTGCATGCGCATCACATTAGAACCTTGCGCAAACAGACTTAATAAATTGCTGGTGCCATATTCCAAATAGCCATCATTGATGGAAACCCCAAATGACATTTTGCTTTTTGCAATATTCACATTCAAATGCTGAAATAAATGGGTAAGGTTGGGATAATTGCGTTTGTTAAATACAATAAAGCCCGTATCAACAGGCACTTGTGTCCCTTGTACATTCACTTCTAGTGTGCGGCTATGCCCCCCTAAATAATCATTTTGTTCATAAAGGGTGATCTGGTGATGGGGATTTAACAAATAAGCACAGCTAAGCCCCGAAATGCCGCTTCCGATAATTGCAATTTTCATCGCGCATTATATCCTTAACAAGAAATAAAATAACAGCTAGATCACACCTAGATCATTGCCATGCCGCCATTAATATGCAGGGTCTGACCCGTCATATAAGATGCTTCATTTGAAGCCAAATAAACACAAGCCGATGCAATTTCATCCACATTGCCAATGCGTCCCATGGGGATGCGCGCCGCCAGCTGCTGTTTTTGATCATCACTAAGCCCATCGGTCATATGGGTTGCAATAAAGCCAGGGGCAATGGAATTCACGGTGATGCCGCGCGTTGCAACCTCCATCGCCAAGGATTTTGACATGCCAATCAGCCCCGCTTTGGCAGCGGCGTAATTAATTTGCCCTGGATTGCCCGTAACGCCAACCACGGATGAAATATTGATAATGCGCCCCGCGCGCTGCTTGACCATGCCTTTTAACAAAGCGCGGGTTAGGTAAAATACCGCCGATAGATCAAGCGCAATAACCTCGTCCCATTCTTCTTGCTTCATGCGAAGCGCCAGATTATCGCGGGTTGCACCTGCATTATTCACCAAAATATCAATGCCGTCATTTGCAGCTTCCGCTTGTTTTGCCAAAGCGGCGATTGAATCAACATCGCTTAAATTTGCTGCGATTGGATATAAATTGCCGCCATCTGGTTTTCGTGCTTTTAATTCATCGGCAAGTGCTTCAAGCGCATGCTGGCGCGTGCCAGATAGGATTAAATTTGCACCTTGATCGTGAAACGCCATGGCAATTCCCTTGCCAATCCCGCCAGTTGCCCCTGTGATCAAGGCGGTTTTACCAGATAAATCAAACATAGATTTGCTCCTATAATTTTGTATTTATGCTAAAAATGATGAATCTATGAAGTGTTTTTAAGGTCAAAGCAAGCCCCTTTTAAAGTCATTAACGGGCTTGATCATAATAGCGTTTGGCACCATCATGATAAGGAATAAGGGTGATCTTGTTGATAATATCAGCATCTGGCAGCAAAATATTTGCGCGGTCATTAAAATATAAATTATTGGGCTTGGTCTGCCATAGGGCTTTTGCAAGCGCTTCTGCGGTGTCATTGGGCAAATGCTTGCTGACCATCCATAAAAGATTAATCTCGACCGTGGGGGTTGGCTGTTCTACCCCTTGATAGATTCCAGCTGGAAGCTGCGTAATTTCAAAATAAGGATATAGGCTTTTTAACTGATTAAGTGTATTTTGATCCATTGAGAGTAAGCGCAGCGGCAGGCTTTGCGATAATTCAAAAATCGGGCGCGAGGGCGGAGTGCCAAGCACAAAGGCGGCATCAACACCATCAACCAGCAAATAATCAATGATCTTGCCATCGTCCAATTCAAAAGCGGTAAAATCGGATGGTTTGATGCCATTAATGTTTAAAATCGTACGCACCAGCTTTTGATGGGTTGAATTTGGCATCCCAATCGCAATCCGCTTATATTTTAAATCGCGCAAGCGTTTGATCGGGCTGTCTTGGCGTACGATGATTTGCAGCGCATTGGGGGATAGGGGCGAAAGGATTCTTAAATCCGTTTGCCCTGACTGCCCCAAATAAATCCCGCCCCCAACATAGGAAAAATAACCATGATCCAAAGGAAGAATGACCGAATCATGGGGGTTATCCTTTAATAATTCAATATTATCGCTTGATCCTGCGGTGGATTGCGCAACCGCCAGCAATCCAGGAACGCCGCAAATGCCGCTTTCATCACATGGGCTAGAGCCTGGTGGGCGCGATATGCCAGCCGAAATATTGGTTGCAATCGCATAAGCGGCTTCGGAAGGGGGACCTGCGTAAATTCTTAAGAAACGCAGCATATCTTCATCCGTTTCAATATCTTTGCCAAGATTATCCGCGCTTAGCTGCAAGGAATCCTTGATATAGCGCCATGATTGCTGCGGCCCATAGCTTGCAATGATCAGAAATAGCGAAAAAACAACAGAAGCAGAACCGATCGCAATCATCAAGCTGCGCGGCGTTAGCATCCCTTTAATGTCTTTTAACTTCATCCAGCCGTTCCATATTGTTTATTTAAGTGCGTATGATTATATTAGGCGGGGCGTTCAAGGTCAAATGATGAAAACAGCCAAACCAAGAAAACCCAAACCAAGAAAACATAAATGATGAAAATATAATGCTGCATGCCCTAATTCAATTGATGAATGATCCAAAAATGCAACAAGATTTGCATCAGCATATGCATCAAACAGGCTTAATTCATCCCTCATTTCATGGGGATGTTGAAACTTTAAAACCTGCTGCCATTCTAATTCCGCTGGTGAAACGCAATGAGCAAGTGCGGATTTTATTAACCCGCCGCAGCATTCATCTTGCCCATCATCCAGGGCAAGTAAGCTTTCCTGGCGGGCGGATTGAGCCAACAGATATAAATCCGCAATGCGCTGCTTTGCGCGAAACCTTTGAAGAAATTGGGCATGCGCAAAATCAAATTGAGCTTATTGGTGAATTTTGGCCTTATCATAGCAGGACGGGATTTCACATCACCCCATTTGTGGGGTGGCTAAACCCGCCTTATGATTTTAAGCCCCAACCACAAGAAGTAGAATCGATTTTTGAAGTGCCCGCCGATCTGCTGCTTAATTCCGAAAATTTCACGCTTCAATCATGGGAAAAAGACGGCAAGCAGCATCAATTTTATTCCCTTTACTATGAAACCCATCATATATGGGGCGTCACTGCCGATATTTTATTTCAGCTAAGCCACGCTTTGAAGTTGATCAAATAAATCATCGAATTTGGGTGACGGTTTGCATCATTTCATCTTGGGTGCGCAAAGTGGTTGCCGCAGATGAATAAGCGCGCTGCACCACGATCATCTTGGTGAACTCATTGCCAATATCCCCTGTTGAGCCTTCAAAATAATCGGGAATGATGGTGGCGCGCTCTGTTTTGTCAACCTCATAAAGTCGCAGCGCCCCTGTATTATCATTGAGCATATAATGGGTTGCATTAACCGCTGTTAGCGAATCCATCGCAACCACATCCCCGATTGCCAATTTGGCAAGCGGCTTGCTTAATCCATTATCAAACTGCCCAGAAACAACGCCATTATCATCAAATTTAATGTCAAGCAAGCTGCCTTGAAGATTGCCATTGACATTAAAATCTGTAACTTGAGCAGGGCGATCCCCAAATTGCGTTATGTCCGACCAATCAATATTCAGCGTTTGCGCTTCGGCGACTTGATCCCATTGAATGGATAGGGGCTGCACAAATTGATCATTAACAACGCTTCTAAGCACGGGCGCAGCAGGGTCTGTGTTATCCATGACTTGCATGGATTGAATCGCCCCAAGTGAATTAAATTTAACAATGACGGGATCTTGATCAACCTTGCCATCTTCAAGTGAAAATTCCAACGACCATTCATTAATGCCCTCAAGCTTGGTAAATTGGGTGGTAATTTCCTTCACATCATCTTGGGCATTTGTTAAGCGATCGGTTGGGCCCGTGCCATCATAAAGATCAAAGCCAAAATTATATGTATCAGCGGGGGTAAGGACATTGCCATTTGCATCCAATTCTTCGTGCTGCGCACCTGCGGGAAGATTTGCCACAATTTCTAAGGTTGATGTGGGCGTGGCTGCATAAAACATATCATCTGCTTGGGCGATGATCGGCTGTAACGAAGTGACTTCGGTACCAACCGTGAAATTTCCCTCGGCCTCATTATAAGGCCAGCCAAGCATATAATTGCCTTTCATATCAGCAAGGTAATAATCATAAATGGCCGGCACAGGATCGGTGGTATCCGTGCCAGCAACCGCCTCAACGCGCGGACCATCAGGATTTTGCTTTAATTGCAATCGCCCATTATCGGTAAGTTCAATCGTTTTTGTATCGGCGGTTTTATTGGGGCTTGTGACAAACATGCCAATTCCTGACAGCGCCAAATCCATATGGTTGCCAGTCGTCTCAAATTCGCCCTCAAGCCCAGTCATCTGTTTATAATAGGGCTGCGTGCCGTTTAAATGCTGTAATTTACTGTTATTATAAACCTCGCCAACCTTGTCTAAATACCGAACCTCGCCCGCCTTAAAGCCTTCGGTGCTAATATTTGCAATATTATAGGAAATGGCCTCAAGCGCCTTGCTATGCGCCCGCAGCGCAGAAGAGCTAATGCCAAATGATCCATTAATCGTCATGGTGAATATTTTTCCTATAATCTAAAAACAAACAATAACGCAGTATCTATGCAATATTCATGCCGAAATGATAATAATCGTTGCGATTTCACTTGCTTGAGCATATCCTTTTTCACGCATATAATCGGCTTGTAATTTACTTAAAAATAATATATTAAGCGATGTTCGTGTATAATAAAGAATGCACTTTGAATGTTTACAAATATGAATTTCACGCACATGGATATTAATTTGGCTCTGCTATGGGCATTTTAGCGTTGGGCGCATAATTCGGTTTTATACCAAACTCTCTCAAACGAGCAAAATTTTAAATTATAATTGAGCATATGCAATTAAAGGATGTTTGTGACACTATGGCAAAAACAGATAAAACCCCTGCTGAAAAAATCAAAAAAACCTTAAAATCCACGGTTAAATCACCCCTTAATGATGCTGATTTTGCCGAAGATCAAGTTGCGGCATTACCTGCACAAGATAATGCACCCGTTACAGAAAAAACAGATTCAAAATCAAAACAAGCCGAAAAGCCCGCTAAAATGGCGGATCTTCAAGCTGCTTTTAAGAAATTAATGCAGCGCGGGAAAGAGCGGGGCTATATCACGATTGATGAGCTTAATAAGGCATTGCCGCAGGAACAATTATCGTCTGAGCAAATTGAAGATACCATGACCAGCTTGACCAATATGGGCATCAGCGTCGTTGAAAATGAAGATGAAGCACAAGACGGTGAAGGCGATGAGGATAAAGCAGAATCAGGGGATGGCGATGCAAGCGAACCCACCGAAACCAAGGATGTTGGGCGCACCGATGATCCTGTGCGCATGTATTTGCGCGATATGGGGCAAGTGGAGCTTTTAACCCGCGAGGGGGAAATTGCAATCGCCAAACGGATTGAGCGCGGCCATGAAGATATGATCGGTGCGCTGTGTGAAAGCCCGCTTACCATGAAAGCCATTACCGAATGGCATGATCAGTTGCTGGAAGGCGAATTATTATTACGCGATGTCATTGATCTAGATGCGACCTTAAATGGTGATCCGCAGATGGATGGTGACGAGGAAGTGGGCGCGGATGATGGCGAAGATGATGATGCTATTTTGTTGAAAGCATCCGCAAAATTGGCAGCTGAAGCTGAATTAAAGGAACGGGCATCAAAAGAAAATGACGCAAATCCCGCCGCCGCAGATGCCAATCAGGCGCCAGATGATCCAGCTTTGGAAAATGATGGCGATGAGCTTGATGAAGATGGCGAAAGCAACATGTCAATGTCTGCGATGGAAAATTTGCTGAAGCCTGTTGTTTTGGAAAAATTCGAAGATATTTCCGCAACCTATAAAAAATTGCAAAAAGCACAAGAAAAACGGATTGCAGCCTTGCAGCTTGGCAAAGCTGTTCCAAGCGCAACCGAGCGCAGCTATGACAAATACCGAACCGCCCTTATCCGCTTAATGCAAGAGGTTAAGCTGAATGATGGGCGCATTGAACAGCTGGTCAGCGAACTTTATACCTTAAACAAAGATTTGATGGGGCTTGAAGGTAAATTAATGCGGATGGCGGTGGATTGTAAAATTAAGCGCGATGATTTTTTAAACCAATATTACCATAAGGAACTAGACCCAAATTGGCTTGAAATTGTATCTGGAAAATCGGATGCGTGGCATAAATTTGCGACCAAAAACAAAAAGAAAATTGAATCAACCCGCGATCAAATCAGGGATTTAGCCGAACAAGCGCGCATGCCGATTGGTGAATTTAGGCGAATTTGCACCATGGTTCAGCAAGGCGAACGCATGGCAACGCGTGCCAAAAAGGAAATGGTGGAAGCCAATTTACGGCTGGTTATCTCAATTGCCAAAAAATATACAAATCGCGGGCTGCAATTTCTTGATTTAATTCAAGAGGGCAATATCGGGCTGATGAAAGCGGTCGATAAATTTGAATATCGCCGTGGCTATAAATTTTCAACCTATGCAACATGGTGGATTCGCCAAGCCATCACGCGGTCAATCGCCGATCAAGCCCGCACCATTCGCATTCCCGTTCATATGATTGAAACCATTAATAAGCTGGTGCGCACCAGCCGCATGATGCTGAATGAAATTGGCCGCGAGGCAACCCCAGAAGAATTGGCAGCCCGCTTGCATATGCCGCTTGAAAAGGTGCGCAAAGTTTTAAAGATTGCCAAAGAACCCATTTCGCTGGAAACGCCTGTTGGCGACGAAGAAGATTCACATTTGGGTGATTTCATCGAAGATCGCAATGCGATGCTGCCATCTGATTCAGCGGCGCACACCAATTTGCGCGAAACCACAACCCGCATCTTGTCATCCCTTACCCCGCGCGAAGAGCGTGTATTGCGAATGCGCTTTGGAATTGGGATGCAATCGGATCACACTTTAGAAGAGGTCGGGCAGCAATTTTCTGTTACCCGCGAACGGATTCGCCAAATTGAAGCAAAGGCATTGCGCAAATTAAAGCATCCCTCACGCTCGCGAAAATTAAGAAGCTTTTTGGATTATTAAAACCATATCCTGTTTTAATCCGTGGCTTGAATGATAGATAAACAAACATATATGAATGATAGGTGAGATATGAAAGTAACCGCAATTTCCCTGCGCCAAGGCAACGCATTTTACCATGATGGCAAGCTGCTGGTGGTCGTCAAAAACGAAATTAACCAGCCTGGAAAGGGTGCATCTGTGTCGCAAATTGAAGCGCGCGATGCCATGACAGGCTTAAAAACCAATTTGCGTTTTCGCACCCAAGAAAGCTTGGAAGCGGCTGAAATTTTTGAAACCGATTATAATTATTTATATCAAGAAGGCGATGTGTTCCATTTTATGAACAATGAAACCTATGAACAGATTGAAGTGAAAGAAACGGTGATTGGCGCTGCTGCTGCCTATTTGGATGAAGGCATGACGATTAGCATCAAAATGCACGAAGATAATCCTTTATCCATAAGATTGCCGCAAAAAATCACGCTGGAAATTATTGAAGCAGACCCCGTGGTCAAGGGGCAAACCGCATCTTCTTCTTATAAGCCTGCAAAATTATCAAATGGCTTATCCATCTTGGTTCCCCCCCATATTGAGGCTGGCACCCGAATTGTCGTCAACACAGATGATAACAGCTATATTGAGCGCGCTAAGGACTAGCGTTAAAAAAACCACAAACAGGGCTTAAAACAAATGGATCAAAATTTACATTTCGTTTTGGCAGTGGATATGAATCCGCCCTATCCCGATCATTTAAAGCAGGTGCGCTTTGGCATGGGCTGTTTTTGGGGCGTTGAGCGGTTATTTTGGCAACAAAAGGGCATTCATGTCACCAGTGTGGGTTATGGTGGCGGCGGTGATGGTGGCGGCATGCCCAATCCAAGCTATGAACAAGTCTGCACAGGAAAAACCAATCATGCTGAATTGGTAAGGGTGGTTTATGATCCAGAGCAGATTGATTTTCAAGCCCTGCTAAGGCTGTTTTGGGAGCAGCATGACCCAACCCAAGGCAACCGCCAAGGCAATGATGTTGGCAGCCAATACCGCTCGGCGATCTATGTGGATGAAGCAAGGCAGCTTGCAATGGCGCAGCAATCCAAGGCGCAATATCAACAAGCCCTTTATGCTGCTGGCGGCAGTGTGATCACCACCGAAATTAAATTGGAATCTGAATATTACCCCGCCGAACCCTATCATCAGCAATATCTGGCGAAAAAGCCTGATGGCTATTGCAATTTACACGGCACGGGAATTATTTACCCCAAAGATTAGCGAACTTTTAAAGGGGCAGCCCAGAAGGCTTTTAAATGATGAATATTCCATGTTGGCCCGATTTAGAATGGCGTATTGAACCCAAGCTTGTGCCGTATGAAGAAGCGCTGGCACAGATGGAAGCACGCGCGATTGCCATTCGTCAAACCCATGCACCAGGCTTGATTTGGATGGTTGAACATCCCCCCTTATACACCGCAGGCACCAGCGCAAAGCCCCATGATTTAATCAATCCCCATAATTTGCCTGTTTTTAAGGCGGGACGCGGCGGGCAATATACCCATCACGCACCAGGCCAGCGCATTGTCTATGTGATGGTGGATTTATTGAAATGGCAGCAGGATGTGCGCGCCTATGTCTGTGCGCTTGAAAAATGGATCATGCTATCGCTTGCCCAATTCGGGCTTGAAAGCGGGCGCAGATCGGGGCGGATTGGCATTTGGGTTGAAACCCAAGATCAAATTGCGGGAACATTATGCGATGCAAAAATCGCAGCAATCGGGGTGCGCTTAAAAAAATGGGTCAGCCTGCATGGGATCGCAATCAATGTGGATATTGACTTATCAGGCTATGATGGGATTATCCCATGCGGATTAGACCCACATGAATATGGTGTGACCTCGCTTAAAGCACTTGGCATTGATGCCGATATGGCGCGCGTTGACCATCATTTAAAAGCAACATTTAAAGATGCCTTTTTGCTTGGGTAATCCGATTGTTGTGTTATAAATGGAATTAAATGATTTAACATTGTTTTATAAGGCGAAATAAACCATGCCCCCCTTACAAACACAAGATTCACCAATCGCAAAACAAGCACCAAAAGATAGCAGCTTGCGCCATCCCGAAAAGCGCAACCGCCCCGATAATGAAATTTTGCGTAAACCAGAATGGATACGGGTGAAAGCCCCTGTCTCAGCAGAATATCAAAAAACCAAGAAATTGGTGCGCGATCATAAATTATCAACCGTTTGCGAAGAAGC
>JBGCED010000047.1:0-24674 GCA_045106055.1 Alphaproteobacteria bacterium | reverse complement strand
TGCTGCTGGGGGCGCGAAATAGCTTAATATGGCGCTTGCGCCAGCCCGTCTAAAGGCGATTAAGCTTTCAAGCATCACCGTATCATCCATGATTCCTTGATCAATCGCAAGTTTTAACATCGCATATTCACCCGACACTTGATAGGCAAAGACAGGCACTTTAAATTCATCCTTTACTTGGCGAATAATATCAAGATAAGGCATGCCCGGCTTGACCATCACCATATCCGCCCCTTCTGCCAAATCAAGCGCAACCTCATGCAAGGCTTCTTGGTGGTTTGCTGGGTTAAGCTGATAGGATTTTTTATCCCCAACCAGCAAATCACCCGATCCCACCGCCTCGCGAAAGGGGCCATAAAATGCCGATGCATATTTTGCAGCATAAGAAATAAGCCTGACCGATTGAAAGCCATGATCATCCAATGCTTGGCGGATTGCACCAATGCGCCCATCCATCATATCAGAAGGGGCAAGGCAATCCGCGCCCGCTTTGGCTTGCACCAAGGCTTGCTGCTGCAATAGGGGCAGGGTTTCATCATTCAATATCTGGCCTGCAAGGCGCGCACCCGATGGCGGGCGATATAGTCCATCATGCCCATCAAGGTTAAAAGGATCAAGCGCAACATCGCAAATAATCATCAAATCTGGCGCATGATTGCGCAAATGCCGCACCGCTTTACATACCAAATTATCTGGATTAAACGCTTCGCGGCAATCGCGTGTTTTCAGCGCTGGATCAATATAAGGAAATAGCGCAATCGCATTAATTGATAATGACGCTGCTTGCTGGGCAAGTGCGGGCAGCTGATCAATGCTATGGCGATATATCCCAGGCATAGAGGCGATTGGCACGCGCTGATTAACCCCATCCACAATAAAAATTGGCCAAATCAAATTGGCGGGCGACAGGCTGGTTTCGCTTAGCATTGCACGAATGGCAGCGCCATCACGGTTACGCCGCATCCGCCTTGCTGGATATTGTCCGATAGTGATCATCTTATGCATCTAACTTTAATAAAAGATTATATTGCTGCTAAATTATATAATTCACGCTGCAATGTAAATCAATTTAAGGCGGATGCTTTTGATGCCAGCATTAAAAAAATCTAGCATCATAGAAATATTGCAATATTGGCAAGAATGAATTATGTAATTATATGTTGGTTGTGTTTTTAAATTTATTATTATTTCTAACCTTTCAAAGGAATTTATAAAATGTCAGGCATTGATGATCGGGAAAAAGCATTTGAAGCCAAATATGGCAAAGATCAGGAAATGAAATTCAAAGCAGAAATGCGCCGAAACCGCAAAATTGGGGCGTGGGCTGCCCAGCAGCTTGGCATTGAAGCAGATGCGGTTGAAGCCTATATCGATGCGGTTGTTGATGCTGATTTTGAAAAGCCAGGGGATCAAGATGTGCTGGAAAAGCTGGTTGCCGATTTCAAAGAACACGGAATTGACATTAGCGAGCATCGCATTCAGCTTGAATTGGATCGCTGTTTGATGGAGGCAAAAGCCGAGCTTGTCGCGTAACGCCGTTCCCAGCAATTCCGATAAGCCATTTTGGCAAACCAAACGGCTTGATGAAATGTCAAATGCCGAATGGGAAAGCATTTGTGATGGGTGCGGGCAATGCTGTCTTCATAAAATTGAAGACCCTGACAGCAATCTATTCATCTGTACCAATATTGCTTGTAAATTGCTGGACCTATCAACAGCGCGCTGCAAGGATTACGCCAATCGCAAGCAAAAAGTGCCAGATTGCGTTCAATTAACGCCCGATATGGTGGCGGGGCTGGGCTGGCTTCCTGAAACATGCGGTTATCGCTTAATTTCAGAAGGAAAACCGCTTGCCGATTGGCATCCTTTAATGTCACATCATCCAGCAAGCGTGATTGCAGCAGGGCATTCAATTTGTGGGCGCGCCATTAGCGAAAGCCTTTATCCTGATGCCGATACCGCAATAGATATATGGATGCGCGAGGGGAATGCCCCCTTATGGGTGCAAGAAGGCAAGCCAGGGTAAAAACAAACTAAGGTAAAAAGTAAGCAAGCCAGAATTTTGATGGCTTAACTTTATTGATCATTTAGATATTATTTGAATAATGGGAGCGTAAACATGCCAGAAGTTACATTTCAAGGACCCGCAGGACGGCTAGAGGGGCGCTATTATGGCGGCGGCAATAATGAAGCACCTGGCGTTTTGCTGCTGCATCCCCATCCTTCATATGGCGGCACCATGAATAACCGCGTTGTGTATCAGCTTTACCAGCATTTTGTTGGCAGGGGACTATCATGCTTGCGCTTTAATTTTCGCGGTGTTGGCAGATCCGAGGGGGAGTTTAGCAAGGGCGAGGGCGAGCTGGCAGACGCGGCAACCGCGCTTGATTGGTTGCAGCAGCAGCATCAAAATAACCGTGAAAGCTGGATTGTTGGCTTTTCCTTTGGCGCGTGGATTGCCATGCAATTATTGATGCGCAGACCCGAAGTGGTTGGGTTTATCTGTGTATCCCCGCCTGCAAATATTTATGATTTCAGCTTCTTAGCCCCCTGTCCAACCTCTGGATTAATTGTGCATGGCGAAGATGATAATTATGTGCCTGAAATTCACATTAGTCGCCTTTATGATCGCTTGAAATTACAAAAAGGGGTGGATATTGATTATCAATTAATCGGCGGCGCGGATCATTTTTATAAAAAAAATGCTGCCAGCATGATTGATGCCGTTAGTGCTTATCTTGATGGGCAGAAGCTGGGAACAGCGGCGGGCGCGCCCCCGCGTTTAAGCGGCATGGACGGTTTTTAAAAAATTAGCGTTTAAAAGATTAGCATTATAATGACCAATTTATCGATCAATTTGAACAAAATCGCATTATTGCGCAATCAGCGCGATATTGGCTATCCTGATCCTGTGGCGGCGGGCAATCGCGTCTTGCAAGCGGGGGCAAATGGGCTGACCGTGCATCCCCGCCCCGATCAACGCCATATCCGCACCCAAGATGTCGCGGGAATTGCGGCGATGATCCATGATCAAGGCTGGTCTAAGCGCGGGGTGGAATTTAACATTGAAGGCTTTCCAAGCGATGATTTTATCAAGCTGGTGCTGGCGGTGAAGCCTGATCAGGTCACGCTTGTGCCAGATGCACCAGATGCAAAAACATCGGATCATGGCTGGCGATTGGAACAGCCCGCACCGTTTCTGGCGGCAGCCATGGGTGAATTGCGCGCCGCCAATATTCGTATATCCATGTTTTTAGATGCAGAATCCGATGCGCAAATCATGCAGGCGCAGCTTGATGCCGCAAAGGCACTTGGCGCAGATGCCGTTGAATTATACACAGAACCCTATGCGATGAATTATGATGGCGGCGAATGTAAGGGCGCGCTTGCGCAATTTTCCCGCGCCGCCAAGCTGGCGGATCGGCTGGGGTTGCGGGTGAATGCGGGACATGATCTAAATCTTGAAAATTTAGGATATTTCAAACAGCATATATCCCCGCTTGCCGAAGTATCCATCGGTCATGCTTTTACGGCTGATGCTCTATGGATGGGGTTTGATCGCGCCATATCCGCCTATAAAGCGGCTTTGGGCGATATTGCTTAATTGAAATTTCAAAAAACGCAAGAAACGGGGTGTAATTTATGGATATATCCATATCATCATAAATTGCATTCACCATCACGCCAAAGGCATTCTTATGAACCAAGCAAGCGCAAATGCGTCCATCCCATTAATGGGGTGGGCGTTATTATTGACCCTTTCTTTATTATGGGGCGGATCGTTCTTTTTCATTCAAGTGATCGTTGCGGAATTATCACCGATTTTATTGGTGAGTGCGCGGGTGATTTTGGCTGCGCTTACCCTATGGGTTTATATTGCCTTAACCCGCACGCCGCTGCCGATCTTTAGCAAACAGCTGATCCTTGCTTTCCTTGTCATGGGATTATTGAATAATGTGATGCCGTTTTACTTATTAAGCTATGGGCAGAGCATTATTTCAAGCTCGCTTGCGGCAATTTTAAATGCCAGCACACCGTTTTTTGCGCTGATTGTGGGGCATGTTTTTACCAATGATGATCGCATATCATTGCGAAAAATGCTGGGGATCACCACCGCTTTC
The DNA here is from genome assembly GCA_045106055.1 of Alphaproteobacteria bacterium. Lineage (GTDB taxonomy): Bacteria > Pseudomonadota > Alphaproteobacteria > CBDDJK01 > CBDDJK01 > JBGCED01. Next base: position 20,553 of record JBGCED010000047.1, on the reverse strand, counting down.
ATTGGCATTATTGTGATTTTCTTGCCCGCCTTAGGGACATTCGCATTTGATAGAACCATTGGCATGCTTGCCTGTTTAAATGCCGCTTTATCTTATGGATTTGCGGCAATTTGGGGACGGCGTTTTGGTAAAATGGGCATTAAGCCAACGATTGCAGCCGCCTTGCAGCTGACCGCATCCAGCTTTATCTTGATTCTGCTGCTGGGGCTTGGCGCAAGCTTTGGGCTGTTTCAGCTTCAAGAATATTTTGCCCTATCCCCCCATGCGATGATCAGCATGATCTTGCTTGCCATTTTTTCAACGGGCTTTGCTTATTTGATCTTTTTTAAATTATTAAGCAGCATTGGCGGGTCAAATACCGCGCTGGTGACCATGCTTGTGCCGATTAGCGCGATGATCTTGGGCAGCTTATTTCTGTCCGAACGCATCACGCTGCTGGAAGCAGGCGGCTTTATGCTGGTTGCAACGGGGCTTGCGATTGTGGATGGGCGCATCATTCGGCTGTTAAAAAAATCACGCTGACAAGTCGCGTTTTGATCCATATTAGGCGCATTCATAAAATTTATTCATGCGATTTAGGCTTAATGAATAGGCATGATATTTTAATTTTATTAGGAGAATTTAATTTTTATGACCCGCACCGTTATTGAATCCAAAACAAAAACCCATATTATCGGTCTTGATGCGCCTTTTACTGTAATCGGAGAGCGCATTAACCCAACAGGCAGGAAAAAACTGGCGGCTGAAATGAAAGCATATGATTTCACGACGGTTGAAGCCGATACATTGGCGCAGGTAAAGGCGGGCGCGCATATGCTGGATGTAAATGCGGGCATTCCGCTTGCTGATGAGCCTGATATTCTGGCGAAAACCATCAAGCTGGTGCAAAGCCTGACCGATATTCCTTTAAGCATCGATTCATCGATTGTTGCCGCTTTGGAAGCAGGGCTTGAAGCCTATGAAGGGCGTCCCTTATTAAATTCAGTAACGGGCGAAGAAGAACGGCTGGAAGTTATCCTGCCCTTGGTTAAAAAATATAATTGTGCGGTGGTTGGCATTTCAAATGATGAAACAGGCATTTCCGAAGACCCCGATGAACGCTTTAAAATTGCAAAGAAAATCGTGGATCGCGCATCGGATTACGGCATTCCCGCATCCGATATTGTGATTGATCCATTGGTGATGCCGATTGGCGCGCTTAACCAAGCGGGGGTGGGTGTGCTTCAGCTTATTCGCCGCCTGCATAATGAATTAAAAGTAAATACGACTTGCGGGGCATCCAATTTAAGCTTTGGGCTGCCAAATCGCCATGCGTTAAATGCGTCTTTCCTGTCAATGGCGGTGGGCGCGGGCATGACTTCGGCGATTATGAACCCGCTGCATGATCCTGAAATGCATGCCATTTGGGGCGCAGATGTGGTTGCGGGGCATGATCCTGATTGCACAAGATGGATTAAACGCTTTCGTGAGCCGACCCCAGAAGGATCAGAACCGCGCGGCGCAAGGGGCGCACGCGGTGAACGCCGCCGCCGTCCAGCAGCATAGATTTTGGCATCGATAAATTTGGCATGGATAAATAATGAACGCCCCCGATCACCCGCCAACCGATCCGCTATTACCAGATTTGCAGCCATCAAATGCGCTTGCGCCAAGCACCATCAACCAGATGGCGCAGCTGGTTTTTACGCCCTCTGGCAAGCGCGGATTATTCCCTGTTGGCACCCCTGTGTTAACCGCAGCAAGACGGCTTGGGGTTGACCTTGATTCCTTATGCGGCGGGCGCGGCATTTGTGGGCGCTGCCAAATCACGCCCAGCTTTGGCGATTTTCCCAAACATAACATTAAATCATTAAATGATAATTTAACCGAATTTAATGATGTTGAGGCTTTTTATAAGTCAAAGAAAAGCATGAAAGACACGCGCAGACTTGGCTGTCAGTGCCGTGCAATGGGCGATTTGGTCATTGATGTTCCCAAGGAATCGCAAGTCCATCGCCAAATTATCCGAAAAGGCGCAGAAGAGCGCACCATCAGAATTGACCCTGTCATTACCCTGCATTATATCACCGTGGAACAGCCCGATATGCATATCCCTGCGGGCGATTTGGAGCGGTTAAATCAAGCATTGCAAATTCAATGGGGCATTCGTGATGTGCGCTGCCCGCTTAGCTTGCTGCGCCAATTACAAACCACTTTGCGTACAGGTGAATGGAAAGTAACGGTTGCGCTTCATAATCGCAATGAAATTGTTGCAATATGGCCAGGCTTACAAGAAGATATTTACGGGCTGGCAATTGATATTGGATCCACCACCATGTCGGCGCATCTTACCCATTTGCGTTCTGGAAAAGTCGTCAATTCATCGGGCGCGATGAATCCCCAAATCCGCTTTGGCGAAGATTTGATGAGCCGCGTTTCCTATGTGATGATGAATGAAAATGGCGCAGAAGAATTAACCAGAATTGTCCAAGAACATTTAAGCGATTTAATCCATGAAGCCGCCGAGCAATCGGATGTTCCCTTTGATCAGATCATGGAATTGGTGTTGGTCGGAAACCCGATCATGCATCATTTAATGCTGGGGGTTGATCCGCGTGAGCTGGGCTGGGCGCCGTTTGCACTTGCAACCAACCAGCCTGTTATGATTTGGGCAAGCGAAATTGGGCTTAATGGCTATACCAATCCTGGGGCGCGGGCTTACTTTTTGCCTTGTGTTGCGGGGCATGTGGGCGCGGATACCGCATCGGTTATTCTGTCGGAATCCCCCAACAGCAGAAGCGATATCAGCCTGATCATTGATGTTGGCACAAATGCTGAAATTGTGCTGGGCAACAAGGATCGGCTGCTTGCCTGTTCAAGCCCAACGGGTCCCGCGCTTGAAGGGGCGCAGATAAGCTGCGGTCAACGCGCTGCCAGCGGCGCCATAGAGCGCATTAGAATCGATGCAGATACGCTTGAACCGCGCTATAGTGTGATTGGCAGCGATCTTTGGTCGGATCAAGCGGATTTTGATAAAGTTGCACAAGAACATGGCGTGACGGGCATTTGTGGTTCTGGCATTATTGAAATTATTGCGGAAATGTTTTTGGCGGGCATTTTAACCCATGATGGGGTGATTAATGGCGCACTTGCTGCGCGCACGCCGCGCATTCAAAAGGATGGGCGCACTTATAAATATGTGGTGCTGCCAGCAAATGATGATCATAATGAAATATCAATTTTGCAAGCCGATATTCGCGCGATCCAGCTGGCAAAGGCTGCGCTTTATGCGGGAACGCAGCTTTTAATTGATAAGCTTGGGCAATATCCAGATCGGATTGTGCTTGCTGGCGCATTTGGCAGCCATATTTCCCCGCTTTATGCGTTGGTGCTTGGGCTTATTCCCGATTGCGCGCTTGAAAATATCCATCCTGTGGGGAATGCCGCTGGCACGGGGGCAAGAATCGCTTTGCTTGACCGCAAAGCGCGCGCCAGATTAACCAAGACCATCCGCAATATTGAAAAGATTGAAACCGCGATAGAGCCAGCATTCCAGCAGCATTTTGTGGAAGCGATGGCGTTCCCTCATAAAACCGCGAAATCTGAATTTCTAAGTCAATATGTTGCGCTGCCAGACCCTGCGTTAGAACCCAAGATGAATGAAGCCGAGGGCGGGCGCAGAGCAAGCAGACGCCGTAAACCATAATATATCTTCCCCCCAACCTATTTTATTGAGCAAAGCCATGACCATAATCAATAGCCTTGATGAAACCCAAACCATTATGAATTTTATGGCAAATTGCAGTGCGGAGGTCACGCCAAATACCTTAAAAAAAATAGAGGATATTTCAGCCCTATTTAAACCTGCGCAGCCCGTTTATGTGACCTTTCTGCCTGGCAGCAGGCTTGAGGATACGCTTGAATGTGTCAAACGGTTAAAGCTTGCGGGCTATACGCCCATTCCGCATATTGCCGCGCGCTCGATAGTGGATGAAGCCATGTTGACTGGGTTGCTGCAAGCTTTGGCGGCAATTGATGTTAAGCGCGCTTTACTGATTGCAGGCGGCGTGGATCAACCGCTTGGCATTTATCACTCCAGTATGGATATTTTGAAGCTTGGGCTGTTGGAACATTATGGATTTACAGATATTGGGCTTGCGGGTCACCCAGAAGGATCCCCCGACATTCCAGAAGAATTGCTTATTCATGCGCTGAAAGATAAAAACGCCTATGCCGATGCTTCACCGATGAATTTTTATCTGATTACACAATTTTGTTTTGAAGCAAAGCCAATCATTGCATGGGATAAGCATATTCAAGCACAAGCGGGCAATCGCTTACCCATTCATATTGGGCTTCCAGGGCTTGCAACCTTAAAAACCTTGATCAAGCATGCGCAAGCGTGCGGCATTGGATCATCGATGCGCGTTCTTACCCGCCAAGCAGGGAATATAACCAAGCTATTAATGATTAATGCGCCTGATAAGCTGACAAGAGAGCTTGCTTATTATCAACATAATGATCCTGATTGCGGCATTCGTAATTGCCATTTATACCCACTTGGCAGCCTGCAAAAATCGCTTGATTGGATGCACCAAGTGCAAGCAGGCAATTTTGACCTTGCGCAAAACCAAGGCTTTAACATCAAAAGCTAATCCGATTTTGATGTGACCCAGCGCACATCCGCTGTGACAGGGCGCACATCGGCTGTGACAGCAAGCACAATGCCATTCACATATTTATGATGGGTGTGATATTTTGCACATAAAAACCCATAGCGCGATCTTATAGTAAAACCATAAGAAGATGATTTTTCGTCTTAAACTTTGAAGCGAGTTTGCTTTAATAAAGTTTAATGAAATCCTCTAATCATTTGTTTTTAATGTGTTTTCACCACAAAATGCTTTGCTTATATTTTGTGGAAATGCTATAAAATCAGGCTAAGGTGTTGTAAGATGAAAAAAATAGAATCTACATCAAATAATTTAAGGCAAATTGCCTCGGCTTTCACAGCCAAATATGCTAGATTTGCTGGCGCGTCCAAAAGCGTAGCTTTTATTGGCGCGTCCAAAGGCGCAACTTTTATTGGTGCGTTCAAAAGCGCAGCTTTGGTTGGTGCATATCTGATGATGATGCCCTATGCACAAGCAGATAATATGGTGCTGCTGCCGCAATATGTTCATCAAGGTCAGTGGCTGGAAGCAAATTTGGGAAGGCAGTCGGTGAATGCGTGGCACGATGTGCAGCAGCTGGATAAAGCATTGCGGCTTGATACTTATTTCTCCTCCAGCCCCTATGTGAACGCCCCCAATATTGCGCCAAACATCAAACGCCCAAACACCCAGCGAAATGGCATTATCAGCCCAAATACGCAGCTTAGCGGTTTTATTGACGGATCAACCCTGCACAGGGAAGTAGTGAACGCCAATCTTTATCCATGGAGCGCGATTGGGCAAATTAATGTGGTGGCAAGCCATAGCACGCGCTTTCAATGCACGGGGTCTTTAATTGGCGAGCGGCTTGTCTTAACCGCCGCGCATTGTCTTTATATTACGCAGCTTAAAAAATGGGCAAAGCCTGGCTTGGTGCATTTTATTGCGGGCTTTCAACGCGGTGACTTTTTGGTAAGCGCAAAAGCAGAGCGGATTATTGTTTCCCCTGATTATGATGGCACAAAAGGCATCATCGCGAAAAACCTAGCAAGCGATTGGGCGTTGATCGTGCTGGATCAGCCAATTGGTCGCGCAGTCGGCTATTTGGGCTGGGAAAACTTAAATCCCCGTCAGGTTCGTAATTTGGTGCGCCAAAATAACCCGCTGGCGATTGCAGGCTATCCACGCGATCGCCGTCAAGTCATTTCACTGGATGATCAATGTGAATTGGCAGGACTTTATAATGATAATCAATTAATCGGTCATCGCTGTGAAATTTTAAATGGTGATTCAGGTGCGCCGCTTGGACTTTTGGATGATGCGGGTAATTTCACGATTTTGGGTGTCAATAGCGCCGCTGGGCATGATGATATGGGCAATGGCTTAAACAGTGCCGTTCCTGTTAATAATTTCATGGGTGCGTTAACCGCGCTTTTAAAAGAAACCGAAGGGGTAAGCCTTGATGCTGGTGAGGGCGGACTTCCAGGCAAGGGCCGCATTGGTAAGCTGCCCGCAAATCTTGACAAAATTGTTGATTTAATCATTGAATAATCATCATAATATAATGGTCGGCGGCAGCGCGTGATTTTAAGTTTGATCCTTTAGGGAATAATCGGCTATAAATGCTGATATGTTTAAGCAAGCAATTTTAACTTTCCCCCTAATATCTTAAAATCCATTTTCATGCTATCCCATCTAGATCATTTAGAAGCAGAAGCCATCGAGATTTTTCGCGAGGTTGCATCGGAATTTCAAAAACCCGTCTTGATGTATTCCATCGGCAAGGATTCATCCGTGCTGCTGCATTTGGCATTAAAGGCGTTTTACCCCGCAACGCCCCCTTTTCCCTTATTACACATTGATACGGGCTGGAAATTTAAGGAAATGATTGCCTTTCGCGATCAACGGGTGCGCGAAATTGGCTGTGATTTAATCATTCATACCAATATGGATGGTGTTAAACAGGGGGTGGGTCCCATTAGCCATGGATCAGCAGTTCATACGGATATTATGAAAACGCAAGCCTTGCGCCAAGCCTTAACCCAATATGGGTTTGATGCTGCGATTGGCGGTGCGCGGCGCGATGAAGAGAAAAGCCGTGCCAAAGAACGCATTTTTTCATTCAGAGATCAAAATTTACATTGGAATCCCAAGGCACAGCGCCCTGAATTATGGTCAATTTATAATTGCCGCATTCGTAAGGGTGAATCCATCCGCGCTTTTCCATTATCCAACTGGACTGAAGCGGATATTTGGCGCTATATAAAACGCGAAAATATTCCCGTCGTTCCGCTTTATTTTGCCAAGCCTCGGCTTGTGGTTGAGCGCGATGGCACCTTGATTATGGTTGATGATGATCGCTTGCCGCTAAATTCTGGTGAAACCCCGGCATTAAAACAAGTGCGCTTCAGAACTTTGGGTTGCTATCCACTAACGGGGGCGATTCTATCCGATGCGGTTGATTTAGACGGGATCATCCAAGAAATGCAGGCATCCCGCTATTCAGAACGCCAAGGACGCTTGATTGATCAAGATCAACCTGGTTCCATGGAGCTTAAAAAGCAAGAGGGCTATTTTTAAATTTCCTAAAAAATATAATTTTCGTATAAATATTAAGGGGATGATTATTATTTCTTTACATGCCATTTTGATACCGCTATAAATTCAGGCGGTATTGGTGCCTTTATCTTTATATTTTATAATAGAAATTTATTTCATGCCTATCATCGGTAATCATAAGAAACAACATCATAGAACAGCCATTGCGCTGCTGATCGCCCTTTTGGTGGGCGCGATCGGCATATTTTATGGCGCGGCGATTCATGCGCAAGAAACAAATGATCAAGGCTTGCCCATCATTGTGCCAGAGCCATCTGGCGAATCTGGGCTGATGGATGCGCTGCCTAACCTGCTGGAGCGCGATGATCAACAAAGCACGCAATCGGGCGAAATTTTAAGACGCGTTGTCATTGAAGGGGCGCAGCGGATTGAACCTGCTTCTGTAAATTCGCATTTGGGATTGGTTGCGGGGGATGTGATTAATGATTTGGTGATCAACGAAGCCTTGAAGCGGCTGTTTGCAACGGGGCTGTTTATGGATGTCACGATTGAGCAGCGCGGTGATATTCTGGTCGTTAAAATTCAAGAAAACCCAATCATTAACCGCATTGCTTTTGAAGGCAATGATGAAATTAAAGATGAATTGCTACAAACCGAGGTGCAGCTGCGCCCGCGCATCGTCTATACCAGAACCAAAGTGCAATCGGATGTGCAGCGATTGCTGGATATTTATCGGCGTTCGGGTCATTTTGCAGCGGCTGTTGTGCCAAAGATTATTGAGCTTGAGCAAAATCGGATTGATCTTGTCTTTGAAATACGCGAGGGACGAAAAACAGGAATCCGTAAGGTAAGCTTTGTTGGCAATGGTTTTTATTCTGATCGCGCCCTAGAAGATATTATCAATACCAAACAATCGCGCTGGTATTTATTCCTATCTGCTGGCGATAGCTATGATCCTGATAAATTAAATTATGATAAGGAATTATTGCGCCGTCATTATTTGGCGGGCGGCTTTGCTGATTTTCGTGTGGTGTCTGCGGTTGCAGAATTGGCAGAAGATCAGCAGGATTTCTTTATTACCTTTACCCTTGATGAGGGAGAGCGTTATAAATTTGGGGAATTTGATTTAACCTCTAACATTCAAGATTTAAATGCTGATCCACTGAAACCCCTAATTGAACTTGAAGCGGGCGATTGGTATGATGCAGATGCAGTGAGCGAGACGGTTGAACGGATTGAATCAACCGCTGGCAACGAGGGGTATGCCTTTGTCGATGTGCGTCCACGAATTACCCGCGATGCTGAAGCCCGCAGGATTGATGTTAAATTTGAAATCTTGGAAGCACCGAAAATATTTGTCGAACGGATTGAAGTCAAAGGGAATGTTCGCACCCTTGATAAGGTCATTCGCCGTGAAATGGCATTGGTTGAGGGCGATTCCTTCAATCAATCAAAAATCGAGCAATCCACCCGCAATATCCGCAATTTGGGGTTTTTCAAATCGGTTAATATTTCAAATGCGCCAGGGGCTGACCCTGACAAAACGCGAATTGATGTAGAGGTTGAGGAGCAATCAACAGGGGAATTATCGGTTGGTGCGGGCTATTCATCAGTTGATGGCGCGCTGACCAATTTACAAATTCGGGAACGCAATTTAATGGGGCGCGGACAGGATTTAAGGTTAAATGCAAGCCTTGCCCAGCGCAAGCAATCGGTTGATTTATCCTTTACCGAACCTTATTTTCGCGGGCAGGATGTTGCGGCGGGATTTGATCTTTTCCACACGGTTGTTGATAATCAAGATTCATCCTCTTATGATTTACAAAAAACAGGCGCAGGATTGCGCATGGGCTATGATTTGAATGATGATTGGCGGCACAGCTATCGCTATCGGTTAAGTGCGGAAAATATTGAAAATATCCCCACAACCGCCAGTGAATATGTGCAAGATGATGAAGGGGATCGGGTGCTTTCAAGAATTGGCTCAACCCTAGCCTTTGATCGCCGCAATAGCCGTATTGAGCCAACCGAAGGCGGGGTGGTTTCAGCTTCGGTTGACTTTACAGGGCTTGGCGGGGATATGCTGTTGCTGGATGCCCAAATGGATGGGGCATATTATATTCCTTTATTCCCTGAAATTACCTTTAAAGCAGCGGCAACCGCAGGCTTTCTTCATAATTTTGACAATGAAGATTTGCGGGTCGCCGATCGCTATTTCCTTGGCGGGGATAGCTTAAGAGGGTTTGCAAATGGTGGGGTCGGGCCAAGGGATACCGCAAGCGATGATGCGCTTGGCGGCATGCGCTATGCAACAACAAGCGCCGAGTTGTTCTTTCCCTTGGGGCTGCCTGATGAATATGGCATCAAAGCCAGCATCTTCACCGATGCAGGAACGCTAACCGAATTGGAAGATTCAGGCGATGATATTATTGATGATGCTGCTGTGCGGGTTAGCAGCGGGATTGGCATTTATTGGCGGTCGCCCTTTGGTCCCATTCGCATTGAATATGCTGTGCCAGTTAAAGATGAAAAGCATGATAAAGCAGATAAATTCCGCATTAATTTTGGCACAAGATTTTGATCGTTTGCGCGCCTGTGGATGCGATATTCATATATGACCGATGAAATGGTAAAATTATAATGGGATTATTTTCAAACAAATTACCGCGCAAAAACCACGAAATCAGCGCGCCAATAAAACAACAGAATAATCCAGGAAAGAAAGAATCTTCGCCTGGGTTTTTTTTCCCCTTGTTCTCCAAAATATCTTGGGGGGTGTTGATCGCATTTGCCCTTATTATTGCTGGTCTATATGTGCGTTATGTTGATCCTTGGTGGGTTGAAACCGTTCGCTTAAAGACATTTGATGCCTATAATCGTATGAATTATCGCCAGCCATCGGATCAAAACCCTGTCTTTATCATTGATCTTGATGAAAAAAGCTTGGCTGAGGTTGGTCAATGGCCGTGGCCGCGGTCAACCATTGCGCAATTATTGCAATCGATGCGTGAATATAAAATCCCTGTCGTTGGCTTCGATATGATCTTTGCAGAAGCAGATCGCACCAATCCTGATTTGGTTGCGGATCGTTTGCCTGCGGGGTATGAATCGCTGGTAAATCAATTGAAAAACATCCCCACCAATGATCAGATTATGGCGCAGAAAATGCAAGATATTAAGGTCGTGTTGGGACAGGCTGGCACAAATCAAAGCGGGGGCGCAGTTGATGATGACGAAGCGCGCCAAACGGCATCCCAGCAAATTCGCACATTGCCCTCTTTGGAGGCGCTTGAAAGCTCGGTGCAAGGGTTTCGCGGAACAAGGGGCGTCAAGGACCCAACCCCAAATCGCTTCTTAAACAAAAAGGGCGTGTTGCTTTATAATATTGGCACGCTGGAGTCTAATGCGCGCGGGCTTGGGGTCATTTCGGTTGATGATGAGGTGGATGGCATTGTAAGGCGTGTTCCGCTGGTATCTGAAATTGAAGGGGTGATAAAACCCACCTTGACCTTAGAAATGATCCGCGTTGCGATGAATGGCAACAGTGTCTTTACCGTTGTGAATCAAGGGGGGCTTCAACAAGTTGGCATGCAAACCCGCCAAGTTAGCTTGAAAATTCCCGTGGATGGGCATGGACGCGTATGGGTGAATTATGCAAAGCCCGATCGGTTTAACACGGTTGATAATACGGGCCGGCTGTTTGTGTCTGCGTCCGATGTGCTTTATAAGCGCGTTCCAATTGAAAAATTACAAGGACGCATGGCGCTGGTTGGCACATCTGCGGTTGGGCTGGTTGATATTCGCGCCACGCCTGTAAGCCCGCGCCAGCCAGGGGTTGAGGTTCACGCCAATTTAATAGAAAACCTCATTGAAGGCAGCTATTTAAGCTATCCTTTGCAAATGGTGATGTTTGAAATTATCGCGGCGGGGATTGCCTGCTTATTAATCATCTTTTTTGTGCCAAGGCTGGGCCCCTTGCTGACATTGGCAGGCTTTGGGGTTGCCGTTGGCAGTTTGGTTGCTGTAAGCTGGGTTTTATTTGTTGAACAGCGCATCTTTTTGGACATTACCTATGGCACAGCTTTGGTGTTTGTGGTCTTTGCGACGGTTAGTTTTTCGAATTACATCCGCGATTCCCAAGAAAAGAAACAAGTTAGAACTGCTTTTGCGCAATATCTCTCGCCTGATTTGGTGGAACAGCTTGCTGAACATCCAGATCAATTAAGGCTGGGCGGTGAAACCAAACGCATGACCTTATTATTTTGTGATGTTCGCGGATTCACAACCATTTCCGAACAATTTAAAACCGATCCTCAAGGTCTAACCCAGTTAATTAACCGCTTGCTAACGCCCTTAACCAATGAAATTCTGTTAAGGCGCGGCACGATTGATAAATATATGGGCGATTGCATCATGGCATTTTGGAATGCGCCCATTCCTGTTGCTGAACAAGAATATCAAGCCTGTAAAGCAGCGCTTTCAATGATGAAAGCATTAGAGGATTTAAACCAGCAGCGCAAAATGGAAGCACAAAATTCAGGCGCGATGTTCTTGCCATTAAAGGTTGGGATCGGGCTTAATACAGGCGATTGTGTGGTTGGCAATATGGGATCCGAACAGCGTTTTGACTATTCTGTTTTGGGGGATGCGGTCAATCTTGCTGCACGGCTTGAAGGGCAATCCAAGGCTTATGGTGTGAATATTGTTATCGGGCCGATTACCGCAGATCGGGTGCGCAACAGGCTGCCAATTGTTGAACTTGACTTAATCGCTGTAAAGGGAAAATCCGAAGCCGTTAATATTTATGCGCTGATTGGGGATGAACCCATGTATAGTGCCAACGAATATGTCGAGCTTTCAACGCGCCATCAAGAAATCATTGATAATTATCGCAAACAAGAATGGAAAACCAGCCTTGCGCTTATTCAGGAAAATATCAGGCTTTGTGATGGTGTGCTGGATGATTTTTATGATATTTTGCGCGCGCGTATCAATTATTTCATTGCCCAGCCGCCGCCCAAAGATTGGGATGGCGTTTATGTTGCCCAAACGAAATAAGCCAAGTTAAGGATAAATAAAATGGCGCAGCCACATTCGGATATTTCTCCAAAAGAGGGCGATAAAGCCCCCTCATTTGAACTTCCAGCTGTCAGCGGTGCGGATATACAAGCAGAATTAAATTGCAGCTTGCATGATTATGCCAAGGGGTTGCTGGTGCTTTATTTCTATCCAAAAGATTTAACCAGCGGCTGCACAGTGGAAGCCAATGAATTTAACGAAAATCTGGCAAGCTTTGCGGCTGAAAATTGCAGCATTGTCGGCGTTTCTAAGGATAGCATTAAACGGCATAAAAAATTCATTGAAGCCCATAATTTAGCCTTCACCCTAGCAAGTGATGAAGCGGGGGAAATGCTTCAATCTTATGGCGTATGGGTTGAAAAATCAATGTATGGCAAGAAATATATGGGGATTGACCGCGCGACCTTTATCATTGATCAACAAGGCAATATTGTCCATGTTTGGCGCAAGGTAAAGGTGAAGGGGCATGTTGACGCTGTTCTGGATGCCGTGCGCACGCTTAATAACGCTTAAATAAAAGGATAGGCATAATGCAAAGCGATCATAAAATATTCGATGATATGGCGCGCATGATGACGGGCGTATTTGCGGGTGCGGGTCAAGTAAGGGGCGAGCTTGAAAAGGATTTTCGTGAAAAATTACAAGAATTCCTGAACCATGATTTGGTAACACGCGATGAATTTGAAGCCTTGCGTGATATGTTGCAGCAGCAAGCGCAAACACAAGCAGCAATTTTGGCGCGCCTTGATGCGATTGAGGGAACGCAAAAACAAGCAGCAAAAACCAAGCCATAAATGATTTGCTTTTTTATTGTTTGCTGCTATTGTTTTGAAACTTAAACTTAAACTTAAACTTAAAATTACATTTTTTGGAGGATATTTATATGAAATCTGTTAAATCACTTGTCATCGGCGCGGGGCTTGGCTTGGCACTTGCTTTTTCAGCCAATGCTGAAATTACCATGAAATTTAGCCATGTGGTTGCACCGACGGGCAACCCAAAGGGCGAAGCGGCGCAAGCCCTTGCCCAAATGGTTAATGAACGGCTGGCGGGCAAGATTAATATGGAGGTTTTTCCAAATTCACAGCTTTATAATGATGATAAAGTCCTGGAAGCCATGATCTTGGGTGATGCGCATTTGGCTGCGCCATCGCTTTCTAAATTTGAAAAATATTCGCTTGCTTTTCGGGTGTTTGATCTTCCCTTCTTATTCAACGATATTGAAGCGGTTGACCGTTTTCAGCAAGGACCAGTCGGTCAAAAAATCTTGCGCTCCATGGAAGATAAAGGCTTTATCGGGCTTGGCTATTGGCATAATGGCATGAAACAAATGTCTGCGAATAAGCCATTGCTTTCCCCTGACGATGCAAAGGGTTTGAAATTTAGAATTCAAACATCGGATGTGCTGCAAGCGCAATTTGAAGCCTTGGGCGCAAATCCACAAAAAATGGCATTTAGCGAAGTTTATGGCGCATTGCAAACAGGCGTGGTTGATGGTCAGGAAAATACATGGTCCAACATCTATACCAAGAAATTTTTTGAAGTCCAAGATGGGGTAACCAATTCCAATCATGGCGTTTTGGATTATCTGCTTGTAACCTCAACCGATTTTTGGAACGGGCTTGATGATGATTTGCGCAATGAATTGGCAGCGATCATCAAAGAAGCAACGATGAATGCCAATCAATCTTCTGGCAGCTTGGCAACCAGCGCCCGCGCCAAAATTGAAGAATCAGGCGGGGTCATTCGCACTTTAACCCCAGCGCAGCGCGCACAATGGGTTGAAGTAATGAAGCCTGTTTGGTCAAAATTTGAAGCCGATATTGGCAGTGATGTGATTGAAGCAGCGCTTGCTTCCAATAATTAAGTCTTTACGGTTTTAAGGTTATAAGGGGGATTGGGTTTATTATCCAATCCCCTTTTTTATTGAACGCATAAAAGAACAGAAAGCATAACATAATGACGCATTTATTATTTATTGCAGGCAGCACCCGCACGCAATCGCTTAATAAGCAATTGGCCTTATATGCAATGAAGCTTGCAAATGATGCAGGGGTAAAGACCAGCTTTGTGGATTTAAAAGCACTGGCGCTTCCGCTTTATGATGGCGATTTAGAAGATCAGCATGGCTTGCCTGAAAATGCAAAAATGATGAAGCAATTATTTGTGAAAGCTGATGGGTTTTTCATTGCCTCGCCTGAATATAATGGTTCATTTTCAGCTGTTTTAAAGAATGCGATTGATTGGATATCACGCTCGGAACCTGATGAAGCGCCGCTGGTTGCCTTTAAAGGAAAAATCGGTGCGATCAGTGCAGTGTCGCCTGGTGCGCTTGGCGGCATTCGCGGGCTTGTGCCATTGCGCCTATTGCTTAGCAATATTGGGGTTCGGGTTGAACCTGCGCAAGCTGCGATCAATCATGGCGGCGATGCGTTTGATGATGCGGGGTGTTTAAAAAATCCCGCCCAGGATAAAATGCTAAAAGCACTTATGAATGATTTAATCACCCATTGCGCAGCATCATAAGCGTTTGCGTATAAAACCTTGGCGATAACGCTATTTTTTCCTTGCAAGTAAAGGGGGGATCGCTTAAAAGTTTTCAACGCTTGATTAAATTCTTGATTTGATCATGGCGTTCAATAAAGTGTTAAAGAATAATCTTGGCGATTTACAAAATGCAAGATTATCGTGCCCAAGTAGCTCAGTCGGTAGAGCAAGCGACTGAAAATCGCTGTGTCGGTGGTTCGAACCCGCCCTTGGGCACCACGCTTTATTCTTTCCAAGCGGGCTTTTTTCCAGGCAGGCTTTTTTCCAAGTGATTCTGTTTCTAAGCGCTTTCTTTTCCAAGTTGATTTTATCTGTGATTTTGCTAAAGATTAGCCTATGGATGATATTAGCTTACACCAAACCCAAAATAACACGCATTTTCAAGAATGTCTTAGCCGCCTAAGCACCGCATCGGAACCTGATGCGGAAACGGGCGCAACTATGCTATGTTTTCCGCCGGTGCTTTTACATAAAATTGCTGGCAGGCTTTATCAGCGCGATTATTCGCGCGCGGTCTATTCCTTATGTCATCTTGTCTATTTAATTCATCGCTTGAATTTAAATCTTGCTGAAATTGCGTTTATGCCGCGCGGCGGCGTTCAAAAACTGCATCAAGCAGCCATGCAGCAACAATATTGTGATGCGCGCGGCGTTTATATTGCGGTGAAAGACGGTGAAAAATTCTATTTCTCGCGCAAGCATATGCTGGAATCTTTGGCGTGGTATCAACTTATTTTGGAACTTATCATCACCCATGATCCCCCCATTTGCGCCATGGATGACCTTGATGCTGTATTTTCCCCGATGGTCAAAGCAGATTTAACCCAAGCACAAATCAAACAGGCGATAAAGCAGCTCAATAGCTGGATGAATCAAGCATTATCCAGCATGTTGATTCCCCATCATCAAATGACAAAAATTCATCAAATGCGGGATTATATGATTGAACGCTATGACAGCAGCTTTACAGCGGATGATGTGACCCATGCGCTTATGTTTGATTTTTGGTGCCATTATGCGGAAAATGCCAAACAAGGCGCAGATACAGAACAGGTGAATTTCACCCATTATGCGGGGCTGGTTGGTGATTTTTTAAGCTTCAAACAGGCTTTGAGCGCGGCAGCTAAGCTAAAGGTAAGCCGGCTTGATGCGCCCCTATCCTTGTCGGCCTATGATGATCATTCATCCGATATGTTTGAACAGCATATCCATGATCATTTGGAAGATTTTCAAACCATTGGAACAGCCGAAGAGGATCACAGCATCATTCAGCCATTGCTGCTGCCGCCCTTGGACGGCATGAAGCTGATGGGGCAGGATTTTTTAAAATTGATTCTATCGCTTGAAATGCTGGAATTATTAACCAAAAAATCCGTCAATTCGGATCTTGTGCATGGCTGTTTTCGTTATTTTTATTTGCAAAGCGCGCAAAATAACATCACCCAAGCCAAGCGATCCTTTAGCGCAGGTAAAATCACGCAAGATGCGCTAAATGCCAAGATTGCGCGCCCGATTGAGGGGGAATATCACCTAAGCTGTGATTTATTAAGTGAACTGCAAGGTAAAATCACCAAAGCAGCAAGCGAGGTTGCGGGCATATTATTGCAGCATGAGCAGTTGGAAGCGATTATGCTGCTAAAAATGCTAATGCCCGCGCCATGGTATCCGCAAATCTTGCCGTTTATGCGCGAAAATTTCTCTCCCTCGTTGATAAGTGGATTAAAGGATAAGCAGATTAGCGGTGAATTCTATGCCGCAATGATCATGCAATTTCAGGCTAAATCCATGAAGATTACCCGCAAGGGCTTTCAAGGTGAATTTGGCATCACGCCTTTTTGTGAAGCAAGCCATATATTGGCGCAGCTGATGGCGGTGATGAAGGAATTGATTGAAAAACTGCCCGATGAGCAAAGGCTGGATGATCTGTTTAAACTGGATCAGCCCCGCATAGAACAAAGCTTTAAATGCTTTTATAAGGATAATGAATAGGGATAGATGATGATGAAATGGAACGAACATAACGCAGCGCAACAAGCTGAGATTGAACAAAATGCTGCGCTTTCTTGCAGCATGCGATCTGTGCTTGATGCAGAAAATATAAATCCCATCCCCAGCATCGCGACTTTGTGGCAATGGGCGATGGGCATTGTGTCACTATCATCGGCTGAGCATCAAATATTATTGCAGCACCCAAACCTAAATAAGCAATTTAGAAGCTTTCGGGAGCAAAAGATCAGGTTGAATTTCCCCCGTGTCGCAGCGGCAGACAGTTTCAAAGCAAGTGATTTTGACCGCCTATCTAATGATGATCTGCCCATTCGCCATGCGGGCGGTGCAACCATCAAATTGTTAAAATCGCGGCTTGATGAGAATCGGGTGGTGATGATCATTCATTATCAGCATTTTGCAGGGCAAGATCAATCGCCATTAAGGCTAATTGAAATTATTGAGGATCAGGTGGGCGCGAAAACAGGCTTTCACCAGCGGGATTTAATTGATAATGGTGCGGGGCAAATTGACCTTCATCTTCATAAAGAATTGGACAAAGCCTTTATTGAAGCCTATTTAAGCATTCATTCAAGGATCAATTTACTTTAATCATTAGCGCGTAAAACGGGATGGCAGAATTTAAAATCATCATTGGACTAACCAATGGCGCATCGCATTTGATCGCGCTTGATGCGGAAGCTTCAGGCATTCCATCCTATATGCAGCAAGGCTTGGAAAGGCTGGCACCCAGCAGCAGCTATGATGTATTTTGTAACGGCATTATTTCAAAAAGATTAAGCGCATTATTGGGCAAAAGCGATTCCCAAAATTACCGCGCTTTATTCAGCCAGCCGATCACCCATGGGCAAAGCTGGACGCTTGGGATGTTTATCGCCCATGCGTGCGATCAGCTTAATTGTCTGTTGCCCCATCAAGACATCAAAGCGGGGGATCATTTTATTTGGGCAACAGGCGAAATGTCAGATCAAGCCCATTTGCCAATTGCTCCCGTTCAAAATATTGAACAGAAATTAACCGAATTTCAGCCGATTATGGATGATATGATCAAGGCGGGTGCAACCCTTACCCTATGTATGGCGGATGCAAATGCGGGCGATGTTCCCCATGCGCTTCAAACAGAATGGCAAGCAAAAGGCGCGCGTTTTGTCTTTGCATCAGATGGCGCATCCTTGCTGCAAAAGCTTAATTTGCTGCCGCAAAATAATGCCAGAACAACAGATCATAAAAAATATGGCACTTTGATTCTAGGCACATTGATAACAGGGCTATGCTTAGCCGCGCTTGCATTATATCAGCATTTTGGATTGGCTGATGATGCCAAGATCGCATCTTTTGAAGAAAGACCCGCGCAAATAGCGCAAGCAACAGATATGCAAGCCCCCGAAGCGGCTGCAAGCTTAACGCCCATATTGCCAGCACCCGCGATGGATAGGCAAGATGAAGCGGAAGTACAAGAAGCCGAGGTGCAAGATGAGGCGCAGCATAGCGACCTTCAAACGCCCAAATTTGACCCAAAAATCACCTATTATGCGCAATCCTTTCTAAAGGGCAATTTATCACAATGTGATGATCGTCATTTATCGCCAACAACAAAAACCCCATTATTATCATCAACGCTGCTGGAAATAGAAAATAATTACAGCCTGTGTAAGCTAAACATTATCCTGTCCAATGATGAAGATATTGCTTTGAATTTGAATTTAAATGCAAATATTGATGGTCAGGCTTGGCAGGGTGATATTCCCGCGCGCCTTGCCCTTGATGCGGGGGAAAGCGTTGAAATAACTCTGGACCAGCTGCCCAATAAACGGCAAAATCAACGGTTGGTGATTGATGTCAACATAAGCCCAGATGCTGCCGTTGATCAAGATAATCAAAGTGAGCAACATCAGCTTATCATCATGTTTTTGCGCAATCAGGAACAGAAATTTTTCTAAAGATTATAAAGGGGCTTGTTTTGCGGCAATGCGGGCAGTATGATCAAGTTAATATTTGTATGAAACCCATTAAAAGGCTTAAAATATATGGTTGATAATCTCAACACCCTCAATGATGATAGCCCAGAACAATTATTTAATGTTGATCATCATTATGATGATAATAATGTGTTTGCGAAAATATTGCGCGAAGAATTGCCATGCACAAAAGTCTATGAAGATGATTATGCGCTGGCATTTTATGACGCTCAGCCTTGCGCGAAGCAGCATATTCTGGTGATCCCAAAGGGACCTTATGTATCGTCTCAAGATTTTTACGCGCGTGCAAGCGAAGATGAAATTGTTGGCTTTTGCCGTGCAATCGCAACGGTTGCTGAAAAAGAAAAGCTGGTGGATACGGGCTATCGCACCATTGCCAATCATGGGGAACATGCCCGCCAAGAAGTGCCGCATATGCATGTGCATCTGGTTGGCGGCGAAGATTTAAAAGGCATGCTTAACCTGTAATCACATTAACAGCAAAATGCGCTAAGAAAATTATATTCATGCCCGCTAATGAAACTTCATCCTTGCTGGAATATTTTATTCTGCCCGTTACCCCCTTGCAGCAAAACTGCACCCTTGTTTGGAACAAAGAAACGCTTCAAGGCGCGGTGATTGATCCAGGCGGTGATGTGCCAATCATTTTAGCAAAAATCAAAGCATTGGGGCTGAACATTGAAAAAATTTTGGTCACCCACGGTCATGCCGATCATGCTGGCGGCGTTGCTGCCTTAAAAGCAGCGCTGGATGTGCCGATCATTGGCCCGCATAAAGCGGATCAATTTTGGATTGATCGGATTGAATCAGATGGCATGATGTTTGGCATTGGAAAATGTGATTTTTTTACCCCAGATCGCTGGCTTGAAGATGGTGATCAAGTTGAAGTTGGCGGAATGTGTTTTGATGTCATTCACTGCCCTGGCCATACGCCCGGCCATGTCGTATTTTATCACGCACCAAGCCAATTTATACAGCTGGGCGATGTGTTATTTTGCGGATCAATCGGCAGAACCGATTTTCCGCGCGGCAATCATGATGATTTGCTGCATGCCATTCGCCATAAATTATTCCCCCTTGGCAGCGAAACCCGCTTTGTGCCAGGGCATGGCCCCATGTCCGATTTTGGGCATGAGCGCAAAACAAACCCCTTTGTTGCTGATCATTTATTTCCAGCATAGAGCCGATTATGACCCTTGAAGATGCACCCGTATCCTATCAAATTTTGGTGCAGCAATTTGAAGCACATTTATATTCCAAGGCGATCCAAACGGGTCAAGAATTGCTTCAAACGGGGGTGGATTCGGTTAAAATCCATGAAATCATCGCGGCATCTTATGGCGGGCTGGGGCAATATGATCACGCGATCACGGCTTATGAGCAATGTTTTACTTATGAATTATCGGACATTCATAAACAGCAAATTCTATCAAATTTTAGCAAGGCGATTGACCTTGCGTCAAAACCATATATCACGGATAAATTTGCGATTGCGCCCCTATCTGCCTATGCGGATAAGATTTTAGCCATTGATCCTAATAACATCATGGGGCTTCATTTAAGGGCGGTTTATCTGCGCAGACAAGGAAATTTAGAACAAGCAGCCCAGCTTTGCCGTCAGGGAATTGCGTTACATCAGCAAAATGATCAATTATGGGTCACGCTTGGCATGATTAAATTGCAGCAGGGTGATTCGCAGCAAGCGGTGCGCTGTTTTGAAACGGCGCGGGCGGTCAATCGGCATAATCAAG
>JBGCED010000046.1:0-3879 GCA_045106055.1 Alphaproteobacteria bacterium | reverse complement strand
AAATTCAAGCAATAGGGTGCAAATTAATGCACCAGATCCCACCCCTATTTCCAAAATATTTAAGGCTGCATCTTTTGAAAACTCAGCCTTTGCAACATCAATCAGGGTTTCTGATTCGGGGCGCGGATCAAGCACCGCAGGGGAAATATAGAAATCCCGTCCATAAAATTCTTTTGTTCCGCGAATGCGGCTGATGGGTTCGCCCGCAGCGCAGCGATCAATCAGCCGATAAAATGCCTGTTCATCCACATCAAACCGTTCGGGAAAGGCAATCATATCCTCTATGCGGCAGCCAGCAAGATGGCATAGGATCAAGCGCGCATGATGCCTTGATCTGTCAATTCCAACGGCATCAAGCCTATTTGTGCCAATTTGAATAAGCGCAGTGCATGATGGCATCTTATAATGTGATTTACTGATTCGGCTCGAATAAAGGTGCGGTTAAGATTTTTGCATCCAGCATTTCGCCCAATAATTCAATTTGAACCTCAAGATCATCCTTGATCAGATGGGTTGGCACAAAGCCAAAGGCGATGGATTTTTGCGCATGATGCGAATATCCACCAGAAGTGCAAAAGCCAACCACTTCACCATCAATAAAAATAGGCTCATAACCCACAACATCGGCATCTTTTGCCATGACTTCAAAATGGCAAAGCCGCCGCGCAGGGGGATTTTCCCGTTCATGGTAAACCGCAGCGCGCCCAATAAAATCATCCTCTTTCTTCCAGTTAATGAAGCGATCAAGCCCTGTTTCCGCACAAGTATAATCGGGGCGATATTCGCGCATCCATGATCCAAAGAAACGATCCAGCCGCAAGCTCATCATTGCGCGCATGCCAAAAGGCTTCATTTCATGGCGATTCCCTGCCCCCCTTAATTTATGATAAAGGGTCAATAAATCATGGGTTTTAACATAAATTTCATAACCAAGATCGCCTGTAAAGCTAACCCGCTGAATCAAGGCTTGGATATTGCCAAGATCAAAATACCTTGCATCCAGAAACTTAAATGCTTCATTGGAAATATCATCATCCAGCAATTCAGCAAGCACTGCGCGCGATTTTGGCCCTGCAATTTGGAAACCCGTTAAGCGGTTCGACATGTTTTCAATTTGAACACCATCAAATTCAAGCCGTGTCAGCTGGGTTTCAAACCAACGCATATGATAGCTTTGCATCCCATAAGATGCGGTTAATTGATAGCAAGGCGTGCCGCGTGTGCCGTCATTTAAGCAGGTGATGGTAAAATCACCAATCAAGCGCCCTTTGGGCGACAGCATCGGGGAAAGCGTCAAGCGCCCTTGTTTTGGCAAACGCCCCGCCATTACAATATTTAAAAATTTCGCGGCATTTACGCCCGTAAAGCGATATTTTCCAAAATTGGTTAATTCATTGATGCCCACTTTGGTGCGCACAGTTTTGACTTCGCCGCCCACCGACTCAAAAATATTAGACCGCCTAAAGCTGGGTTCTTCATGTAGGGGTTGTCCTTGCGGTGCAAAATGATTCGCGACTTCCAGCCCATATTGCGCACCAAAAACAGCGCGCGTTTGTTGCCACATTGTGTACATGGGCGAAGTTTTAAACGGTCTTGATGCTGGCAATTCTTCATTTGGATAGGTGACCGAGAAACGGCGTTGATAAAATTCTTGAACCTTATCGCGGGTATAGCCTGGGGTGACCCAATTGCCAAAGCGCGCAACATCCAATGCCATCACATCACGGCTAGGCTCTCCTTCAACCATCCATTCGGCAAGGGTTAGCCCAACCCCGCCTGCTTGTGAAAAGCCCGCCATTACCGCAGATGCCGACCAATAATTGCGAAGCCCTGGCACGGGGCCAACCAATGGATTGCCATCAGGGGCAAAGGTAAAGGGACCATTGATGATCTTTTTAATGCCAGCGCGTTCAAGCACGGGGAATCGATTCCACGCAAGCTCTAATGCGCCGCCCACGCGTTCCAAATCAGGTTCAAGCAATTCATGCCCAAAATCAAGCGGCGTGCCTTTTTCTGCCCATAAGGTACAGTTTTGCTCATAAAAACCAATGCATAGTCCCTGCCCTTCTTGGCGGGTATAGCTTTCCCCAGATGGATCAACAATATGGGGATGTTCGCTGTCCAACGCCATGATTTCAGGCAATGCTTCTGTAATCATATATTGATGTTCCATCGGATGCAGCGGCAAATAAACGCCTGCAAGGCTTGCAAGCTCACGCGCCCACAGCCCGCCCGCATTCACAACATGTTCGGCATGAATTGTGCCATTTTGGGTCACCACTTGCCAGCTACCATCAGGATTAGGATTGGTTTCAAGCACAGGGTTTCGAAGCACAATGCTTGCCCCGCCCATTTTCGCCGCCTTTGCATAAGCATGGGTCGTTCCAGATGGATCAAGATGCCCATCAAGCGGATCATAAAGCGCACCAATCACGCCGCTAATGTTAATTAAAGAAGAAAGCTTTTTAACATCATCAGGACCAATAATTTCGGTTTCAAGCCCCATATAGCGATGCTTTGCGCGCTCGGCTTTTAATAAATCCATGCGATCATTATCGGTTGCAAGCGTAATGCCGCCCACATGATGCAGCCCGCAAGATTGCCCTGTTATCTCTTCCAGCTCCTTATAAAGCTTAATCGTATAGCCTTGCAGTGCCGCCATATTTGTATCCGCATTTAAGGTATGGAAGCCCCCCGCAGCATGCCATGTTGAACCAGAGGTAAGTTCCGATCGTTCGACCAGCATCACATCATTCCAGCCAAGCTTGGTTAAATGATATAAAACGGAACAGCCAACAACGCCGCCCCCGATGACAACAACTTGTGCATGATTTTTCATATAATTTACGAATCCTGTGTTAAATTAAATTTTTGTGCTTATTTATGTATGATTTTTAATCTTTATTTAATTTTATCTTTGGCTGCGGATATTCTATTATATATTTTAATTTATTTAAATAAATACATCATTTGCGCATTAAAATACATCATTTGCGCATAATTTGATCTTTAACCTATTTATGTACAATAGGGAATGCAAAAAATCACATTATTGTTTATTTTTAATCATCTGCTTTAGGGAATAAATCAACAAAGTGCAAAATGCAATTTTAATAACAGGCGCGGCAAAGCGGATTGGGCGAATGATCGCGCTAAGATTGGCGGGCGATGGCTATGATACGATCTTGCATTATCATCAATCCGCCGATGACATTAAAACGCTTCAGCAAGAAATTCAAGCAATGGGGCGCAGCGCATCCTTGTTTCAAGCGAATCTGTTGGAAACACGGCCGCTTGCCGAAAGCTTTAAAAATCATTGCATGGCGCATGAAATTTTACCGATTGGCGTTATTAACAGCGCATCAAGCTTGCAATATGATGTGTTTGAAGATGCGACCAGCGATCAATTTAATCATCATTTTCACATTAATTGCTGCGCGCCGATTTTATTGATGCAGGCTGCGGTAAAATTACGCGACATGATGGCAAACCAAGATTGCCAGCTTGTGTTTATTAATCTTTTGGATTTTAAATTAAGCAACCCCGCGCCCGATTATTTCACCTATAGTTTAAGCAAATTTGGGCTTCGCGAAGCTGGGCTAATGCTTGCAAAATCGCTTGCCCACAAGAATGTGCGGGTATGTTCCATTTCCCCTGGCTATTCCTTGCCAAAAGCAGGACAGGATCAAGCTGAATTTGATGAAATTCACAAGCAAACCCCGCTGGGTTACGGGGTTGGTGTTAATGAAATCGCCGATTCTGTTATTTTTATTTTAAAAACCCCCTCGCTTACAGGGCAAGACATCATCATTGATTGCGGGCTGCGCTTTCGCGCTCTCAACAAGGATATAAGCTTCGGCATTGAATGAATGATTTACA